>JALRJW010000041.1 GCA_023268955.1 Aliarcobacter sp.
GTCATCTTTTGATTTTGTGAGGCTCCTACAATGATTGAAGATAATATTGGAATCATAGGGAAAATACAAGGTGTTAAAGATAGTAAAAGTCCGAATCCAAAGAATGTACCTAAAATAAGTAAAACATTTCCATCTTTTAGATTTTTAGTAATTAAATCTGTTTCATTTTCTTCAGTTGCTTGGCTTACTGAAGCCTGAACATCTGGCTTAGTTTGAATATCATTTATACTCTCTTTTTTTTCAGAACTAGCAGTTAATCCTGATAAAATAACATTTGTTGAATTGTTCATAGGAGCGTAACAAAGTCCTTGTTTAGAACATCCTTGATATGCAATTTGAATTTCGTAACTATTTGAATCAATTTTGTTAGTTAATAAAGAATAAGGAACATTAATATCCAAATCTTTTAATTGAACTATAAAACCATCATATTCAGTTGGTTCAGGGATATTTATCTCTTGCGTGATATCAATTTCTTGAGGTTTTGTAATACTTACTTTTATTTTTTCGTCATACAAATATATATCTTTTCCAAGATTTAATTTGATATTTAAACTATCTTCTTTTTGTTCAAATAAAACTTTAAAAGCATCTTCGGGCTCTAAAAAATCCTCAGCTTTTAAATTTACAAAAGATATTATAAAAAATAAGAATAATAAAATTTTCTTCATATTTCAACCTATTATTTAAAGTGTTTTTGACTTAATGCTTCAAGTTCATCCGCACTTAAAACACCAAATTGTAGATCTTTAACTTTTCCATCTTTAATAAAAACTACTGAAGGCAGTTTTGTAATATTATATTTCTTTGCAAGGGCCATTTGCTCATCAACATCAACTTTAAAAATTGTTACATTATCTTGAGATTTCATCTCATTATAATCTTTTAAATTAACAGCTAATATTTTACAAGGTGGACACCAAGTTGCGTAAAAATCAATAATTACACTCTTTCCTTTTATTTTTTCATCAAAATTTGAACTACTTAGACTTTCAAAACCAAATAAAGAGATTATTGAGATTAAAAATACCATTATAATTTTCATAAAATTTAACCTTTGTCATTTTTTCAAATTATACTAAATTTTAGTAAACTATTTGTTAATTAAAATTTTATTTATTAGTTTTTTAAATTACATCTTCATAAGTTTTTATTATAAACAATATGATAGTATTTATTTTTATAAATAATTTAAGGATTTTATAATATGGCTGAATTAGCAAATTTACAACCAAGAATCGTTGAAAAAATGATTACTGACAAAATAGTTATGATTGATATTAGAAGACCTGAAGAATTCAAAGCTACAGGTGTAATTAAAAATGCTCATAAAATGACATTTTTTGATATGTATGGAAATTATGATATTGATAAATGGATGAGTGATTTCCAAAAATTAGTAACTAAAAAAGATCAACCTTTTATTTTAATTTGCGCACATGCAAATAGAACTAGAACAGTAGGAAACTTTTTAATTGAACAAGGTTACATTCATGCAGCTCATTTAGCTGGTGGAATGGCAGCTTGGTTAAATGAAGGAAGAGAAACGGTAAAGCAATAAGCTTTACCCTTTAATATTTTATTGATTAAGCTTCGTTTTTCTTAGCTTCACTAGCTTTTTGTAATACTTCAATAACATCATCTAAATTTTCATATGGAATATGTGACTTCCATTGAATATCATTACCATTTAATGAAATACCAATACTAACGATATCTGCTGTATCTTTACCATATGGCTCAGTTACATTTGAAATTGAAATTTTACCTTTTTTTGTTCCAGCTAATGGCATAGAAGCTAATTCTGTAATTGTTGACATTTTAAAAATCCTTATAAATTTATTTAATATTCTTACAAAAAATAACTTAAGATTCTAAGACTTATTTTACTTTTTGAGCAATTTTTTGACCAAATTTTACTTTTTGGTTTAAATAATTATCTAAAACTATACTATTTTCTTCCCAAAGCATAACAACTGTTGAACCCATTTTGAAGTATCCTAAACAATCACCTTTAGAAATGAAAATATCTTCATAGTTATAAACTTTAATATCACTGGCATCTTTATTTGTTTCAACTTGTGGCTCAAATTCAAATACCATTTCACCTACATTTAAAGCACCAACAAAAACCATATAAAATAATTTTTCATTTTTATCAATACACTCTAAAATAACTCTTTCATTTTGAACAAAAAGTTCAAACTCTTTTTTTAGATACTTTAAATTTACAGGATAAAGTTTTCCTGGTACATGAATTAGTTTTGTGATTCTAAAATCTGTTGGAGCGTGATATCTGTGATAATCTTTTGGTGATAAATAAAAGTTCATAAATGAACCTGATTTAATTTTTGAGAAATTCTCTTTACAATAATATGTTATAAGTTCTTCAACTTCATATTTCATACCTTTAATTTGGAAAGCTTTACTATCTTTAATTAAACCTTGTTCTGTAATCAAACTATCGCAAGGTGAAATAATATACTCTTCATGGGCATCTATTTCTCTATTTACTTCTAATTTTCTTGTAAAAAGTGCATTTAAAGATTTATAGTGTTTAGCTGCTTTGAATTCTCTCATATTTAAACCTAAAAATTTTACATAGGCGTTGTTGATAAAACTTTGAATAAATGATGGGAACTCTTTTTTAGCAAACTTACCAAAATATTGAGAAATGATATTTGAAATATGCATTTTTTTCCTTTAGTTAAATTGGTGAAATAGTACCAAAACTTTTAATATTTTTTGATTAACCATATTATGTTAAGATATATTAAGAAGATATTAGATAATCTTCGCCAAAATTTAAAGAAAGGATTTATTAATGTATAAAGTAGTAGTTTCTAATCAATGCGGTTGCTTCAGAACAAGTGGTTTAAAAGCTCACCAAGAGTTTGAGTCAAAAGATGATGCTTTAAGCACTGCAATTGAAATGAAAGATAAAATGAATAGTGATTTTTGTTCTAAACATGAATTTGAGGTTCAAGAAATGTTCGATAATTTTATGATCTCTTTTTATGACCCTAGAAAAAATGCAAACTGTTGTGGAAACGGTTGCTGTTCATAACCATTAATTAAAATACCTTCGGAATTAGCACATATAATTTACCATTTTCTTTCATTTTACCTGCTAATTCTGAAGCCTTATCTCCATATCCAAAAAAATAATCAGCCCTAACAACACCTTTTATTGCTCCACCTGTATCAGCAGCTATTACAAGTTTTTCTATATCTTCATTTGTAATGGGATTTTTTGTATCAATGAAAACAGGCAATCCTAAAGGAATCACTCTATTATCAACAGCGATATTTCTTTTAGGAACTAATGGAACCCCTAAACTTCCTGTTGCTGTTTTAGTTGATTTTCTAAAAAAAACATAACTATCATTTTTGTTAAATATCTCTTGTTTTTTGTGGGGATTTTCTTCTAAAAACTCCCTAATTGTTTGCATTGAAATCTCATCTTTTGAAACAAAATTTTCTTGAACTAAGACTTTTCCAATAGGAAAATATTTTCTTCCGTTTTGATTTGAATATCCAATATTTAATATCTCACCATTTTGTAATTCAACTCTTCCTGAGCCTTGTATATGCAAGAAAAACAGATCAATATCATCATCAACATAACAAATAGCTTCTAAATCATCTCTTTGTTCAATTTGTTTTCTTGTATCATAGGGAACTATGTTTCCATCAGAAATTTTTGCTCTGTATTTATACTCTTTAAAATCTAGATATTTTGTGTTTTTTTCTAAAGTTATTAAGTCTTCTGGTGCTTTATAAATAGGATATTTGTATTTTTCTGTTTTAATTAAACTACCTTTTAAAAGAGGTTCATAATAACCAGTTATTAAACCTTCATCTGAATTTGGAGAGTATAAAAGTTTTGGTTCAAAATATTTTGTAAAAAATACTCTTCCATCATTATATTTTTTAGATTCAGAACATACTTTTGTAAAAAACTCTTTTTTTGATGATTTCAAACATGCTTTTTTAAAAACTTCAAGGGCTTTATTTAAATCATCTTCATAAAATCCATCTATTTTTGAAAATTCAACTGCTTTAGTTTTAACAACTAATTTCTCTTTTACAGAACATCCTGTAAAAAATAAGATAAAAAAACTAATAAATAAAATATATTTCATAAAAAAACCTATATAAATTTATATCAACTCTTTTTGAGTTTTTAGTTTATTATATTTCATAAACACCATCCAAATAATCCAAAATAAAACCGTAATACCTAATGCTGCATAAATAGCAGGCATTGGATTTTCAAGATTGCTTATTGATCCTGCGTATGCAATTACACTTAAATAAGGTATTGTACCTAAAGACCAAGCAAATAAAAATCTTTTTAATGACATTTTACAAGTTCCAGCTAAACATGAAGATATTTCAGGAAGCATTGGAACGGCTCTTGATAATACAATAACTAGCACACCATGTTTATTAAATAAATCTGTCATTTCTAGCTTTTGTTCTTCATTTGAGGATAATTTATCTAATATTTTATTTCCATATTTTAATGATAAAAAATATCCCGTTAGTGAAGCACTAAGAAGTCCTATAAAAGTATATAAAACAGCAAGTTCAAATCCTATAAAATACCCTGCTAATATTATAATAGTCATAGTTGGAACAGCAATAAACAAATCTATAAATAAAAATAGAACTATTAAAGCCCCTAAAATATAAGAAGGTTGAGATTTTAAATTTGCAAATATCTCTTTGATATCTTCGATGGTTAAAACACCGCTAAATTTTATAATAAGTAAGGTAGTTGTAAATATTACTACTAAAATTAAAACACTTTTGATTAATAATTTCATTATAAATTCTCTTTACTTTTCTTCATTACAGAAGATTATAAGGCTTTAGAGTTAATAATTTATAACAAAATTTATTTATACTTGAGAGTAAACCTCTTTTAATCCACACTCTTTGCAGTTATATTCAATATCATTAACTCCAGAACAGCCACCATTTCTTAGTACTTTAGCTGTAATTGCTTCTGATTTGAATGTAGTTTTTGTGTTTTCATTATAAAAAGTTTTAGTTTTTGCTCCGCAATTTGGGCAAATACCTTTTGTAAGTTTATCTAGTCTTGAATGTTTATTTTTTATAAATAATAAAATAGAAAATACTACTATTAAAAATAGTAATAGTAAGAAAACTAAAGTTTGCATGAAGTAGAGTTATTACTCTACTTCAGCATCGATAACATCGTCATCGTCTTTTTTCTTTTGAGCACCAGCACCTTGTGCTCCGCCTTGCCCTTGTTGCTCTTTAGCATACATAGCTTCAGCTAATTTGTGAGATTTTTCAGTTAAAGCTTTAACTTTCTCTTCAATTTGCTCTTTTGTAGCATTATCATCTTTTAAGATTTCTTCTAACTCAGCAGCTGCATCTACAATTGCTTTAGTCTCTTCTTCAGATACAGCATCTGGATTTTCTTCTAAAGTTTTTCTAGTTGAATGTAATAATCCATCAGCTTGATTTCTGATTTCAATTACCTCTTTTTTCTTAGCATCAGCCTCTTTGTTTGCTTCAGCTTCTTGAACCATTTTTTCAATTTCATCATCACTTAATCCAGATGAACCAGAAATAGTAATTTTGTTTTCTTTACCTGTACCTTTATCTTTTGCAGATACATTTAAAACACCATTTGCATCAATATCAAATGTTACTTCAATTTGAGGAACACCTCTTGGAGCTGCTGGGATATCTGATAATTCAAACATACCTAAAGATTTGTTATCTTTAGCGAATTCTCTTTCACCTTGAACTACGTGAATTGATACAGCTGGTTGATTATCATCAGCTGTTGAGAATGTTTGAGATTTTTTAACAGGAATAGTTGTACCTTTTTCAATTAATTTAGTAGCAACTCCACCTAAAGTCTCAATTCCTAATGATAAAGGAGTAACGTCTAATAATAATACGTCTTTTACATCACCTTTTAATACACCAGCTTGAACAGCAGCACCAGCAGCAACTACTTCATCAGGGTTTACACCTTTATTTAAATCTTTTCCAAAGAACTCTTTAACAACTTGATTTGCTTTTGGTAATCTTGTTGAACCACCAACCATGATTACTTCTTGGATTTCACCTTTATCTAATCCTGCATCTTTTAAAGCAATTTTAATATGCTCTAAAGTTTCAGCGATTAATTTTTCAGTCATAGACTCAAATTTTGCTCTTGTTAAAGATTTAACTAAGTGAACAGGACCCGCTGCTCCCATAGAGATAAATGGTAAGTTGATTTCTGTTGATTCAGCTGAAGATAACTCTTTTTTAGCATTTTCTGCAGCATCTTTTAATCTTTGTAATGCCATTTTGTCATTTTTGATATCGAAACCATTTTCATCTTTGAACTCTTTTGCTAACCAATCAATAATTGCGTTGTCAAAGTCATCCCCACCTAAGAATGCATTACCATCAGTTGATAATACTTCAAATGTTCCATCACCAATTTCTAAAACAGTAACGTCAAAAGTACCTCCACCTAAATCGTAAACTAATACTTTTTCTTCACCTTTTTTATCTAAACCATAAGCTAATGAAGCTGCTGTTGGTTCGTTGATAATTCTTAATACATTTAAACCAGCGATTGTTCCAGCTTCTTGAGTTGCTTTTCTTTGCGCATCATTGAAGTATGCAGGAACTGTAATAACTGCATCAGTTACAGCTTGTCCTAAATACTCTTCAGCATCAGCTTTTAATTTTCCTAAAATTTTTGCAGAAATTTCTTGTGGAGTATAAACTTTATCAGCAATTTCAACAGCTGCTGCTCCATTTCTGTTTACAATTTTATATCCAACTTTAGATTGCGCGTCTTGAGCATTTTTTTCATCCATCATTAAACCCATAATTCTTTTTACAGAATAGATAGTTTTTTCAGGATTTGTAATAGCTTGTCTTTAGTGGTAGCTGGCGGGGGCTGTAACCCGTATTACGCGGTAGCCCTTGCTGTTTTCCACCTTCGTTACCTGACAGTCATCAAATTCGCTTGCTAGCCATTTCTGAAAGCTCTCAGCACCAAGCTGTTTTTGGACCACCAAGTACGCATCACCTCCGGGCATCAGTCTCGGTAGGTATGTGTGCATCAGTTCGTGAAGGGCACTTTTTCCGATCCGAATTGGTGGATTAGACCAGATTGCGTCGAATTTCTGGCTCTTGTCGAGGTCGGTTGGCAGTATCGCCTTGAGGTTTTTGAGACCCAGGCGGTCCGCGTTCTCTTTGGTCTGAGTCACTGCGCGTTCGTTTATGTCAACGGCAAAAACTTCAG
>JALRJW010000046.1 GCA_023268955.1 Aliarcobacter sp.
CCATATCATCATAATTAAAATCTAATTTCATAAATTCAGCACTTGAACTTTGAATATAGTTACGAATCATAGTTGCGTTTTTAAGTATCCCACTTTCCTTTTCTTGTCTTACAACATCAGTAAGTTCCGAAGATTCAACTATTAAACCAAATGTCTTTTCAAGATAATCATTTGATAAAGCTGGAGATGTTTGCATACCAACTGGTGGAAGTTGCATTGAATCACCAATAAGAATAATTTTATTGTTGAATTTTGGATCATGAATATTTGTGAACTCAATAAGATCACTCAATAATTTGCCAGACCCAAACCTGTAATATTCTTGCATAGAAAAGTTATCACCAATCATTGACGCTTCATCAACGATAAAAATTGAATTAGAGGGTCTAGAAATAGCCTCATCATGATGAAAATACATTTTATAGCTATTCTCTTCATCTTTTAGATATTTTAATTCGTATATACACTTATGGATTGTTTGAGCTGACTTTTTTGTTTTAGCTTGAATTACCCTTGTTGCTTTTCCAGTTGGAGCAATTAAAAAATAGTTCTTTTCAGCTTTATCAAAATAATTTGTTAAACCTTTAATAAGATGAGTTTTGCCTGTACCGCTATATCCTCGAAGAATATGAACTTTTTTAAATGGATCGTTTAAAAATTCTTCTATTTCTTTTATGGCTCTTTCTTGTGAGTTTGTCATTTTTTCAAAGAAGTCAATAAGTTTTATTGAATCTTCGTGAACTTCTATAAGTTCATCATCAGCATCTTCATCAAAAAACATGTACTTTACTAATTTTTGATTTTTGATTTTAAATTCTTCTGTATCTAATCTAAACGATAATTTTTCTATCTTAGTCTCTTCAATACTCATATGATTAAAATATGCATTATCAAAAAAATCTATACAATCACCACCAACTAAACTATTACATGGTTTTTTAAATGCTTTAAATGGAACTTGTTTTTCTTCAATTGTATTATATAACCAATAACTGATATTATAAGCAGCTTCAAGTGAAACTAAAACTTCATCTCTAAAATAAACACAATTAAAATCTAACTCATTAGAATCTTCATTTTCTTGATAAAAACCCTTAGCATTTATTCCAACAGCATAAATAAATTCAAATTGACTTATAATTTCTTTGTTTACGAGCCTAGAAAAAGGCTCATTAGATATTCTATCTTTTAAAGTTAAACCCATTTCATAGTCTAACTTTAGTTCATGATATAACTTTTTTACGACAATCTCTGCAAATGACAAAATTATTATTGCAGAACCTTGAGGATTACTGCAACAGTATTTCTCAGCTTCTTGCAAATAATGATAAAAGTCCGAGAAGTACATTGATTTAGATTGTTTTAAAAATTCAAAGTTTCCTTTATACATGAATTTCCTTTCTAGGTTATTTAATTAAAAAGTTTTATTAATGATAGTCTTAGGCAAAAAGTTTTGCCCACTCTTCAGCTTGAGTTTTTGCTAATAATGCTTGCTCCTTTGCAATCTTGAAACAAAGCTTATTCCTTTCATTAGTGTGATTGTCAAGTTTGACTGCTATTACAAATTTATTTGCTGTAAGACTAGAATATTCCATCCAAAAAGCTTTATTTGCTATTCCTTTAAAATTGTTCACTCTCCATTGATTCATATATAAATTGATGCAATCCACGATGTAACCATTGTTAGAATAGACTGTTATTTTAGTGTACGCAGAACCAATACCTTTTAAAGCATGAATCAAAGCTTGAATCTCTAAGGAATTGCTTGTTGTATTTGAACCCAGACTTGTCACCGTATAATCGTAAGTTTTATAGACCACATTGGCACAATATCCACCAAATTTTTGCACTTCATTTACCAAGCAATAGCCGTGTACATAAATTTCTAAATTCATTTTATTTACCTTTGTTAATATATTAAAGATTTAATCTTTTCAATATATTATCAGGCTCAAAAATTTTATTTTTTGTTCTCATCATTTCTTGGTCTTCCGGCACTACTCTTTTTCTTTGGCATGTTGCCCCTTGTGTAAGCAACAGTTTTACAATTATTATTAGATTGTGCAATCTGTTCATCTTTACACACATAGGCAACAGCTTTATCAAGATTTAATCTCTTTTCTTTATCTCTGTGATCTAGCATACCAATCCCATTATATTTGTATTTATCAGCATTTAAATTGCAATTAAAAGAAATTCCTTTGCCTTTTGTAATCTCTTTTTCCCAGTAACTACACACTTGCTTAGCTTTAGCAATATCATTTTTAACTTCATGTCCATTAAAATATAAAAATCCATGAATGTGTACACCTTTTGCATCTGTTTTTTCCTTTTTGAATTCGTATCCAATGTTATGCTTAAAAATTGTAGGTTTTGTTCTTCTACTATCCAATAATTTCTTTAAATCTTTTTTTGCATCTTTAAATGTAACAGCATCGCTAAATGGTTTTAGGTAAGATAAATCTACTCGTATAACATTTATTTTTGCAAAGTTATCTTGTAGTGCATCTATGTACTTTTCACTACTAGACTTTCTTTTACTTGTTCTTTGATTTGTTTTCATGTTTTAACCTTTTTATTGTATTTCATATAATATGTTTGTATACAAAAAATATTTAGTTATAAGTGATGTGAGTCATTAATCTTCATAGATAGATAATAAAGTATAAGAGAGTAATCAGTTGCTCTAGCAATATATATTCTAATTAGTTTTAATATTAATATATATTAATAACATTTAAAACCCATATTATTTTAAATCAAAACTGTTCATATATCTTTGTATACAAATTTTTAAATTACCAGTACTACTTGAGTTTAGATTTTTATATTTATATACAAATCTAGGATATAAAATTTAATTTAAAAATCTACACATACACCTACTCTATTTAAAGAGTAGATGTATTTATAATCGTCAGTATGTTTGTATTTTGATTAAGTTGTGTAGAATCATTTAAGCTTAAATTATTGGTATTATTTAGTCAATTTTTATTAATTTATTATTATAAAATTGTATATGTATTTTCTTCTAAATATGAAATAAGAGCAGTTCGAGAGATGAAGTTCTTTGAAGCTAATTTTGTTACTTCAATCTTTCTAGAATAAATCAGTTTTTTTAGCAAATCTGACTTTATTATGCCCATTTCATCAATCTGTTTTATACTAAATAAAACACCTTCAGGGATCAACTCATTATAGTTTGTAATCATTGTCATTTGAATCTCCTATATGTCTTTCAAAAGAGTTAAAATTTAATATTTTATTTTTAAATTAATACTCTTTTTCATACAAGTAGTTAGTGAAAAAATTTTATTTTTTTTACAATTTAAACTCTACTAATTATTATAGAGCATTTATAATATCATTAATGTATTCATCAACATTATCTTTATTTACTTCTTCACACAATTTAATAATATGTTTATTCTCAAAGTTAAATTTATATTTAATTTCAAACTCTTTTAAGAATGAACAAATGTATAGTAAATAAGTAAGCTCTTCAGATTTAATTACAATACAATTATCATCTTTTAAAATCATTCTAAATCTTTCTTTACTTCTATAACTAGCACAACCATTTTTATCTTTTTCTACAATTAATTCTGCAAGACCAATGCAGTGCGTATTTAGATTATTTACTAGTACACTTGTAACTTGTTTTAACTGTATTTTATCTTTAGGATAAACCTCTAAACTAAATTTTTCTACATCACATTCAACTAAATTTTTCAACATCTTTTTTCCTTTATATTATTGTTAAGAAACTGCTTTAAACTTTTAAAATCCAATCTCTTTCATTTATATCTGATTATGAAAAATTTTATTTTCTAATAAATAAAGAACTGTGATTAAACAATAGAAAAAAAACAAATATTAACCTACTAAATAAATTAGTAAATGTCATAAAGAACTTTCTAAACGTTTTGTTTGAATTATTATGAAAAAAATACTGAGAATTATACTGAGAAGCCTATTGAGAAGGGTTTGAGTAGATTTGAAAATTAGTTGAGAAATCTTTGAGAGTGGTCTGAAAAGTTCAAACCACTATAATTTTTTTATATTTAAAGATAAAAATATCAAATATCAAGGCTCTTTTTTTTGCTTTTTTTGAGTTTTAACATATTCTTCATACAACTTTTTTGCTGTTTCAAAATCCTCATATTTAAATTCTTTTTTATCACTTATAGGTGATGAATTTTTAAGGAAGTAGCCTTTTGGAACTACAATATCTCTTTCTAATTTGTAATCATTAATTTTGCACAATTTCTTATTACTTAAAAATTCTTTAGTAGAATATGCTTTAAACAAATTCACAATATTATCTTCATTATTTACTGCATTTAAATTATCAACTAGTTGTCTAAACATCTCATCTTTATCTTTTAGTTTTACTAATAATTCATCATTATTTTTGTAATCTGTAATTTTATTGATTGTTATAAAATAATAATAAAGATCTTGTCTAATATAGTATCCTTTCTTCAATGATTCTTCTAATTGTAGATATAGTTCTTTATCTTCTAAATCTTTTAATACATTAAAAAAATCAGTATTTTTAGTCTTTATTGCTTGAATAAAACTATCAATTTGTTCATCTGTATTGATAGGTTCTAATTTTTCATCTGAATTATAATTATTCATAGAATTAACAATAGTTAGTCTATTATTTTCATGTTTTGATTTATTAAATAATCCTAAATCTTTTGAAAAAGAATCTAAATCATTTTCTATAAGATGTGGTAAATCAAATTCATCAAGTAGATTCAAATTAGATACAACATTTTCTAATTTTTTTATTTCTATATATTCAAACCTTTTATAAAAATCTTTGAGAAAATTTAATATATCTTTTGATGAAATCAATACTTGTGCATATATTTTTATTCGTTCATTTGTTTTTGATTCTATTACATATCTATCAAAAAATACTGCGTGTAAAAGTGCGTTAAGTTTCTTGATGTTTTCTTGTGTTGGTGTTATATCACCAATATGAATAAAAAGTTTATTTTTAACAATGTTTTCAATAGGTTCTTTCAAATTATCGTCATTAATAGTTTTACAATATTCTACACCAAATATAGGTTGTATAATTTTTTCAAAGAATATTTTTTCAGTAATTTTTTTATCGCCAATCATTACTAAAGCTATATTTGAACTCTCCATTTTTTGAAAAAAATATGAAATCCAATCTAAAATAGCTATTGTTAGTACTTTTTCATTATCTTTTTTTTCTATTTCATTCGTAAAATGTTCTAAAAAATTAATTATAAATCCATCATATGATGAAGTTTCTTTTTCATTATTATTTAATCTATTTTTTAAATATTTTGTAGGTTTGAATGAGTTTTTATATAAAATATTTTCTGATTCAAAAAATTCATTTTCTTTTGGATTAAATATTTCTGATTCAACTATTGGAATATGATAATCTAAAATATAATCATATATTTTGCCACTAGAAACTTTATCTTTTTTTACTATTTCTCTACTTTGTATAATCTTAATTGCTCTATCTAAATCTCTTGATATAGCTTCATCAATATCTACTTTAGGACTATCATTAATTTTACCATTTTCATTTTTTCTGTAGTAAATTTTATTTTCGTATTTCCAAAGGCATATTACCGTACTATTAATTTCTTGTATTAGTTTTTTACTATTACTTTCTATTTCATCATATCTATTTTTTTCTGTATTAGAAACATAATCTTTTACATACTCTGCTGCATTATGCTTACTTAAATTATGAACTAAATTTCTTTCGGTATTTAATTGATTTTTAAAGGTTTCAATTTGATGGTTATTTAAAATATTCATTGCCATATTATAGTTTTTACTATTAATATTTTCATTTTTATTTGTACTTGATGATGTACTTTTTTCATCAATAATTTCTGTTTCAATCACATTATTCAGAGGAATTGGTAAGTGATTTTTATTACTTTCATAATCACCATCAATAAGTGCTTCTCTCACTTCATTTTCTAAATCTTTTATAGATAGAGTTCCAAAATTACTATTATTATCATTATTCATATTTATCCTATTTAGTAATTATATAATTTTAAATAATTATAGCCTAGTAATAATCAAAGATATATAACTAAAATACTTCAAGTAATGCAATTAATTCTTCTTCAGTTTTTTCTGGAAGCAATATTTTTAATTTCTTTAACTTTTTTTCAATTTCAACATTGTTTTCTTGCTTAACTAAATTATCTAAAGCTTGAACAGCTCTTGTTGCTTGTTCTTTAGCTGTTGTTGAATATATTCTTTCTGTTGTTTGAACCGATTGATGTCCTAACATAACAGATATATCTGCTATTGGTGTTCCATTTTGCAATAAAGTAGATGCTATCATGTGTCTTATATCATGAATTCTAATTCTTGGATAGCCTAAACCTTTTAAAAGACTGTAAAAATGTCTTCTTATAGTATTTTGGGCTAGATGAAATACTTTATCATCAGTACTTATTTTTCTTTGCTGTTGAACAACAGTCTTTAATTCTGGAGTTAAATCAAAAGTCAAAGATCGACTAATTTTTGATCTTTCTGCTGTGATTGTATATGTTGCACTAGTTATATTATCAAAAGTCAACGATAATACTTCATTGATTCTTCTACCTTGTAATAAGAATAAGAAAACATTTTTAATCTCCAAGTGTTGATAATAAACTTCTCCGTTTATTATCATTTTGCTATATTCTCTCATGGCAGCAATAATTTTTTTAGTATCTTCTAATTCAAAATGATAATGTATTTTTTCAGCAATTGGTCTTTTTAATTTTTTCCAAGGAATATTTGATTCATTATAAGTTAAAAAACTTCTTAGTGAACCTATTGCACCATTAACTGTATTTGGTTGAAAATCAGCACTCATTTTATTAACAAAAGTTTGTATATCTTTAATTGTTATATCTTCTATATATTTATCATGTAATTCAGTAGCTCTAACTAACAATGCATTTTTATTATTAGTAATTGTACTGGGTTTCCAATTAGGCGTTTTATAATCAATATACTCATTAGCAAGTTCTAAAAAAGTTTTTTTATCTGCAGCTAATGAAAGTTGCTCAATTTTTTTCTTATTTCTTATTGTTCCATATTCTTTAATATCTTCTCTAAATTCATCTTTTAAAGATGAAACATATTCTAATGCTTTTACAAACGACTTGTTTTTCACTTCCACTATTTTTTTAGCTAATTTACCCTTTATTCTTGTTCTTATCTCAAACTTATAGTAATCAGCTGGTTTTACTTGTTTTGCGTCTGTAATAGCTTCTAAATTCGTATATAGGTATATACCTTTACAGTATTTATTTTTTATATCTAAACTTACAAATTTCATTAATTTTCCTTAGTATACTTTTTGAGTATACTTTTAGTATACTTTTGTGTATTTACTTGTAGAAAATTATAATAAATTATAGTTTACTTTATACTTACTAAATACCTTTAAATAGTAGTTATATAGAAAGATGTAGATTAATATAGATTATTTAGTAATACATTTTGTAAATGTTGACTCAACATTTACGCTTATTGCTTCAATTTCATCTAAAGTTGCTGATTTTATAATTTTCATTTTTCACCTTTTTATTTTAATATATTTAAAAACATACACATAATAAATTATATTATTATAAAAAAGATAAAAATACTCTTTTAAATAGTTTTATGTATAATACAAAAAATTTTTAAAGGAATTTTATGCAAGAAAAAACTTCATGTGTCGTTTGTGGACATGAAATATTAGCTAGAGTTGGAACAAACTGTCCTAACTGTGGTCATACTATTAGTTTTTATGAAGGAAATGAAAAGAAGAAAGAGTTTTCTAAGTACTTTGCAATGTCTATTATTCTTCCATTTTTATCTTTTGTTGCAATTATCATGACTTCAGAATCTTTAATCCCTAGTATCATAGCTTCATTTATAGCTTTATATTTTGCTTATGTAGTTTGTCCATTAAGAAAAATCAAACTATTTTCAACAACTTATGAAAAAATATTTTTTTGGGTAATTTGGGGAATGTTTACAGGATTACTTATAACGTTAGAATTTAATATTTATGGAAATTTACTAGCTAAATAATAAAAATTAGGAAGAGTTTTCCTAGTTTTTATTTTTGTGGTTTTTTTTCCACTCTTTTTCAAATTTCTTTCTTTTAATAATTGAAAGATTTTCAATAAACAGATGACCTGTTAAATGTTCCATTTCATGTTGCCACGCAACAGATAAGAAACCTTCGCATTCCATAGTTTGTTTTTCACCAAATCTATTGAAATACTCAACTACAATATGATTTGCTCTTGTGATATCTTCAGAAAATCCAGGAACACTTAAACAACCTTCAGTGAATACTTGTTCTCCATCTTTATGGGTAATCACAGGATTTATTGCTTCTATTAAATCTTCTTTATCTTGAACATCTTCTTCATTTGGTAAGTTGATTATCAAAATATTTAAAGGAATAGCAACTTGAATAGCAGCAAGACCAACACCATTGTGATCTAGCATAGTTTCATACATATCATCTAAAAGAGTGTGAAGTTCTTCATTGAACTCCACAACATCTTCAGATTTTGTTCGTAGTAGTTTGTTTGGATAAGTTATTACTTCTCTAATCATAGTCTTAACTTTTATTTGTGTTTTTCAATCACTTTATCAATAAGTCCATACTCACAAGCTTCAGCAGCACTCATAAAGTTATCTCTATCAGTATCTCTTTCAATAACTGACATTTCTTGACCTGTTTGCTCAGCTAAAATAGAGTTTAAAGAATCTTTCATTCTTTGAATCTCTTTTGCTTGAATCTGAATATCAGTAGCTTGACCTTGAGCTCCACCTAATGGTTGGTGTATCATAATTCTAGAATTTGGTAAAGAGTATCTTTTACCTTTTGTTCCAGAACTTAATAAAAATGCTCCCATAGATGCAGCTTGACCAATACAAATAGTACATACATCAGGTTTGATATAGTTCATAGTATCATAAATAGACATACCACTTGTAATAACTCCACCTGGAGAGTTAATGTATAAATAGATATCTTTTTCTGGGTCTTCTGCTTCTAAGAAAAGCAATTGAGCCACTACAGTTGAAGCAACAGCATCATTTATTTCACCACTTAACATGATGATTCTATCTTTAAGAAGTCTTGAATAAATATCGTAACTTCTTTCACCTCTACCGCTTTTTTCAACTACATATGGAATATAACTCATAATGGTTTCCTAATTATTTCCCTGATTTTTCATCAAAGATTTTAGTCATAACTTTGTCTTCAATCATAGACATTTTAATTGCTGGTAAATATCCTGCTTGCTCATATTGTTTGATCATTTCTTGAGGATTTTGTCCCATTTGCATTGCTTCAAAGTATAAAATTTGAGTAACTTCTTGATCAGTTACAGATACTTCTTCAGCTTTTGCTAATGCATCAACAATAAATGTAGCTTTTACAGAAGTTTCAGCATCACCTTTAACTTCATCTCTTAAAGATTCAATTTTAGTTGCATCTTCTTGTAACTCTTTGATTTCATCTTGAGTCATAGTTCTTACTTTTTGATTTAATGCTTGGTTAATTTCTTGCTCTACAACAGATTGTGGTAATGCAAAGTTAACGTTAGCTAATAAAGCCTCAACAAATGCTGGTTTTAACTCTTCTCTATAGTAAGAGAATTTAGCTTCATTTTCAATTTGCTCAACAATTTTAGCTTTTAAAGTTAATAAAGTTGCATCTTTTTCATTTGGCATTACTTTTTGTGCGAATTCATCATTTAATTCAGCAGGAACTTTCTCTTGAATTTCATGTAAAGTTACTTTAAATACAGATTCTTTACCTTTTAAGTTTTCAGCTTGGTACTCTTCAGGGAAAGTAACAGTAATATCTTTTTGCTCTTCGTATTTCATACCAATAATTTGATCTTCAAATCCTGGAATAAATGATCCTGAACCAATTTCTAATGTATATTTTTCAGCTTTTCCACCGTCAAATGCTACACCATCAACGAAACCTTCAAAATCAATAACAGCGAAGTCACCCTCTTTTACTGCTCTTTTTCTTTTAATTTTTTCTAATGGTGCTTGAGATTTAGCGATATCTTCTAATCTTTTGTTAACTTCTGCTTCATCAGCAGCTTTTACTTCTACAGTTGGAACTAAAGATTTATAATCACCTAAATCAATAGCTGGTTTAGTTGAAAGTTTGATTTCAATATCAACATTTCCATCTTCTTTTTTGTCAAATTTAGTAATAGTTGGCTCACCAATTAAATCTTCATTTTTGATTCCTAAAGATTCTAAACCTTTATTCATAGCTTCTCTTAAAGCTTCACCTTCTGCATCTTGTGTTAATTTATCAGCATATCTTTGTTTTACAACAGAAACAGGAACTTTTCCTTTTCTAAAACCTTGAACATCCATAGTTTTAGCTGCTTGTTTAGCAATTTTGTCTAAGTTTGCTTCAATAGCTTCTTTTGTAAGTGTTGCAGTAATTTCTGCGTTTGCTTCATCAACTCTGTTTGCGTTAAATTCCATTAAGTCTACTCCGAATTTTTAAATTTATCGCTGATTATATCTAAAAGTTATTGAAACATATTTTAAAAGGATTTTTGGGTGATTTTTTAGTAGTTGTTGAAGTTAAGATTACTAAGAAATTCTTAGTAATCTTGAGATTTTCTCATTTGAAGAAGTTCTCTTTGAACAGAGATATTTACATCTTCATTAGGTTCAAAATTCAATGAATAATTTCTTCCGTCATAATCAACAGAATTTAAGATGATTTTCATAGCTTCAAGTCTAGCTAAATGCTTATTATCACTTCTTACAACATACCAAGGAGCTGATCTTGAGTTTGTTCTTCTAAGCATTTCATATTTTTTTTCAGAGAATTCATCCCATAAATCTTGAGCTTGCATATCAACTTCAGAAAATTTCCATTGTCTTAATGGATCATTTATTCTTCTATCAAATCTTCTTTTTTGTTCTTCTTTAGAAACAGAGAAATAAAGTTTAATCAAAATCATTCCTTGTCTTACTAAATCTTGCTCAAAATTCACGATATCTTCCATGAAAATTTCATACTGTTCTGGTGTACAAAAACCAAATACAGGCTCAACCATAGCTCTGTTATACCAAGATCTATCAAATAGAACCATCTCTCCACCTGTTGGGAAATGAGTAATATATCTTTGTAAAAACCATTGATTTTTTTGTGTTTCAGTTGGTTTACCTAAAGCAACAACTCTGTAGTGTTTATTATTCATATATCTAGTGATTCTTCTAATAGCACCACCTTTACCTGAAGCATCTCTTCCTTCAAATAAAATAATCATTCTTTTATTTTCAGTTTCAAGCCAGTTTTGCAACTTAATAAGCTCAATTTGATACTTTTTAAGCTCTTCTAAATCATAGATCTTTTGAATTCCATCATTTAAAGTTTCAGGATTTAACTTCGTAAAATCACCTAAAATAGATTTTAATTGTTCATTTTCTTGTTTTAATTTATCAAATTCAGAATTTAATTCTTCATTTACATTTTCTAACTTTTCTATTTTTTTATCCTCAACTTTTACTTCAAACTGCTCAATAATAGAATTTTTGTATTCCTCAAGTAAGTCATACGCACCTTTTCTAGTTAATTCATCTTTTTTTGAATAACCTAAAACTTTTACGTATCTTTTTTTGTTGTACTGAAATCTTGCAATGAATTTTCTTCCATTTTCAGGATGATTTTCCTTTGAAATATATAGTCCATTATAACTTGTTTTTTCGAAATCGTTTAAATTCATATCCTATTGAACCTTTGCAAATTTATTTTCTTTTTCCATTATTTCAATCTCTTTTGTTCCATCGATTAAAACATTATCATCTATATTAAACAATTCATTTTTATTGTTTTTATCTTTATAGCTAATGTTTTTTAAAATATGTTTAATACAATTTAATCTTGCTTTCTTTTTATCATCACTTCTAATGATAGTCCAAGGGGCAATTTCTGTATTAGAAGACATTAACATTGAAAATTTTGCTACAGTATATTTATCCCAAAGTTGTTGTGATTCTTTATCAACTGGAGATAACTTATACTGTTTTAATGGATCTGTTTCTCTTTTTTTAAATCTTCTTGCTTGCTCTTTTTTTGAAACAGAAAAATAAAATTTAAATAGTATTATTCCAGATTTTACAAGCATTTTTTCAAACTCTGGAACTTCCCTTAAAAATTCATGGTGTTCTTCTGTTGAACAAAATCCCATTACAGGTTCAACACCAGCTCTGTTATACCATGATCTATCAAATAATACTATTTCCCCAGCACTTGGTAAATGCTTTGTATATCTTTGAAAATACCATTGAGTTTTTTGGATATCACTAGGCTTTTCCAATGCAACTACTCTTGCACCCCTTGGATTTAGATGCTCGGTAATTCTTTTAATAGTTCCACCTTTTCCAGCAGCATCCCTACCCTCAAAAATCATTAATATTTTTAGACCATGTTCTTTTACATAGTTTTGAAGTTTTAAA
>JALRJW010000059.1 GCA_023268955.1 Aliarcobacter sp.
AACAAAAGCATTTAAGTTATCTAAAGCTTTATTCTCTTCAAATAGTTCTGTTAAAACCTGTAAAGCAATAGGTGAAGTAAATACACCAGCTGCGCAACCACAGCACTCTTTTTTGTGTTTTGGATGCGGAGCACTATCACTTCCAAACATTAATTTTGGATGAGCTTTTAGAGCTGCGTCTAATAAAGCTTCTCTATCTTCTGGTCTTTTCGCAATTGGTTTACAAAATAGATGTGGTTGTAACATTCCTCCTGCAACATCATCTAATGTAATTATTAAATGATGAAGAGTTACTGTTGCATGTAAATTGTCATATTTATCAAGTAATTCAACTGCATCTTTTGTAGTAATGTGCTCCATGATTATTTTTAAATTAGGAAAAGCACTTGCAATAGATTCATAAATAGGCATAAACTCTTTTTCCCTATCCATAACAAAACCATTTGTTTCACCATGAATACATAAAGGAATTCCTAATTTACTCATTGATTCTAAAGTTGGTCTTAATGTTTCAATTCCCATTGAAGAAACACCATTTTCAGAATTTGTAGTAATTCCAGCAGGATATAGTTTAATAGCTATAATTTCATCTTTTATATCTTCTAAAAACTCGTAAGAATAGTCATTTTTAAAAAATAGAGTTAAATAAGGTTCAAAATCGTCACCACTACAAGCTTCTTTAATTCTTTGTTTATAAGCAAGCATAGCTTCTTTAGTAGTAACAGGTGGAACTAGATTTGGCATAATCAAAGCTCCACTGAAAGTATTTGAAGTTAATGGACCTACTAATTTCAACATCTCACCATCTCTTAGGTGAAGATGCATATCTAAAGGTTCATTTATTTCAAAAGTTGTGATTTGACTCATTAAATAGCTTCCTCATCTTCTTCACCAGTTCTGATTCTAACAATTTTTTCAACTGATGAAACGAAGATTTTACCATCTCCAATTTTTCCTGTTTTAGCTGCATCAATAATAATGTTGATTGTATTATCAACATCACCTTCTGCAACGATTAACTCAATTTTAATTTTTGGTAAAAAGTCTACAACATACTCAGCACCTCTATATAGCTCAGAATGCCCTTGTTGTCTTCCATAACCTTTTACATCAGATACTGTCATACCTGTAATACCAGCTTCAGTTAAAGCCTCTTTAACATCTTCTAGTTTAAACGGTTTTATAATTGCTTCAATTTTTTTCAATTTTAATCCTTTATTCAATTGGCTTTATTCTATCTAAATTTTTTTAAAATTATTTTAGTCTATATAAGTCAAAGTAACAAAAACTACAAGCATTGAGTAGTTTTTGTTAAATATCTACGATTCTAAAATGCTCTTTTAAATTCTGGATATGCTTCTAATCCACACTCTTCAACATCAAGACCTTGCATCTCTTCATCATTTCCAGCTCTTAATGGAATTATCTTATTAATAATGTATAAAACAATATAAGAAACAACAAAAGCAAAAATAGCAATTAAAATTACTCCTTTTAATTGTCCCATAAATGTAATATCATCTCCATTTGAAGCAAAAATTCCAACTGCTAATGTTCCCCAAATACCATTTACTAAGTGAACAGACAATGCTCCAACAGGATCATCAAGTTTTAATTTATCAAAGAAAGAAACACCTACAACAACTAATGCTCCACCTACTGCACCAATTAAAATTGGAGTATAAATGTCATATAAATCAGGTCCTGCTGTAATTGCAACTAATCCACCTAAAGCACCATTTAAAATCATAGTTAAGTCTAGTTTTCTATATTTGAAATACATTAAAATTGTTACCATAATAGCACCTGCTAAACCAGCTGTATTTGTATTCATAATAGTTAAAGCAACTGCATCAGCATTCTCTTTTGAAGCAATTGATCCAACAGAACCACCATTAAATCCAAACCATCCAATCCATAATAAAAATGCACCTAGTGTTAATAAAGGAATATTAGAAGCAGGAATTACCCTAACTGCTCCATCTTTAGTATATCTTCCTTTTCTTGCTCCAATAATTATAATTGCAGCTAATAATGCCCATCCACCTGTTGAGTGAATTACAGTTGAACCTGCTAAATCATACATACTTAAAGCTAAAGCTGTACCGTCTAAAAAGTTACTTCCCCATGTAACATTTACAACTAAAGGATACACAACAGCAGCCATGATAATTGTAAAAAATGCCAAAGGAATAACTTTAGCTCTTTCAGATACACCACCACTCATAATATTAACTACTTTACCAACAAATGCCATTTGGAAAAGGAATGCTGCCCATTTACTCATACCATCAGCACCAAAATCACCAAAAGCGATTGAGTACCCAACTAATAAGAATGCCAATGAAGCAATCAGCCAATCCCTCTGCAACTACTGCAAAATCGAACGTAGCCAACCAATCTCACTCGCAATATCCTCGGCCAAGCCACGCTGCCTCATTGATTCAGGGAGAACCGTCC
>JALRJW010000062.1 GCA_023268955.1 Aliarcobacter sp.
AACCTTCTAAGATATCTAAAGCTTGCTCTTGAGTTAAAATATTTTTCTCAATATCAACTAAAACTTCATCAAAATAAAGATAAATTAAGTAGTTTAGAAAACTTTGAACTTACAACAGCAACAGGAAGTAAAGTTCTTTTAAAAGATGTTGCCGAGTTTGTTAAAATACCTGCTTATTCTCAAATATTTAAAGAAGATTCAAATCAAATTATTAGTGTAACGGCATCTTTAACTAATGTAACTTCATCAGAAGTTTATGAGAAATTAAATGAAACCCTAAAAGAGATTAGAAAAAATGTTTTCCTTGAAATTAAAGGAGAACAACAAGAGAATGAAAAAGTTCAAAAAGAGATGGGACAAGCAGCTATAATAGCTATTATCTTAATATTTATAGCTTTAATTTGGATGTTCGATTCAGTTGTAAAATCTCTTATAATTATTTCAACTATTCCTTTATCTATTTTAGGTGTGATTATAGGTCATGTTTTAATGGGAATAAATATTAGTATGCCAAGTATGATAGGTATGGTTGGACTTGCTGGAGTAATCGTAAATGACGGAATTATAATGATGGATTTTATTAAAAAAGCAAAAAATGTTCAAGAGTTGGTTTATTACGCAAAATTAAGGTTAAGACCTATTTTACTAACATCAATTACAACTATTTTGGGTTTAAGTACATTGATGTTTTTTGCTTCAGGACAATCACTTATACTGCAACCAATGGCAGTTGCATTAGGCTTTGGAATATTATGGGCAACTATTTTAAACCTTTATTTTGTACCGATGATTTATAGAATTATTTATTTAAGAACAAGTAAATTTTAATCTAAATAGGGGGGAGTTAAATAGTTTAAAGAACTATTATCCCCTCAATTCTATTTAAAATATTTTTATCTTCATCAAAATTTTCTAAAGTTCTTCCAGCTTCAAGTGTTGTAATCTGAGTTTTACCAATAATATGTCTATACTCTTTACCCCACCAGTTTTTTAGTTTTACACTCCAAATATTGTGCATTACAAGTGGTTCATTATCTTTAACTCCAATATAAAGCATGATATGACCTTTTAAATAAACTAAAGTAGAAAAAGGAACACCATTTTTTATAATGTACTCTTTTTTCTTTTCATTTGAGAAAACTTTTATATCATGGTAAATCCCATTTGATTTTTGAGCGCTAGAGTTTCTACTAAGATATTTTCCAAATACTGTAAAAAAATCTTGGGTAAAACTAGAACAATCCCTATGACCCTTTAATCCACCCCAACCATAAGGCTCATATATAAGTTGCGAAGCTATTTTTTGAATATTTAAAGGATTATATTCTAGAGGAAATTTTGAAACATATTTATCATCAATATTTGCATAGTATAGTTTAGCAAAGCCATTTTCTTGTTTTTTAGCAATTAAATATTTGTCATATTTCTTTGGAAAAAGTGTACCAATCTTAACGTATTCTCTAAATTCTGTATCATACAAAAAGAACTTTTCAAAAATAGAAACATAATAATCATCTGTTTTAAAATCATTTATAAATTTATCATCAACAAAAGCTATATTTTTAATGCTAACCCAACCACCTGCTGTTGAACTTTGAACATAAACCCATGCCTTATCTTTAGAATAGTGTGAAACCACTAAAGGAGTGTTTATCTTTAACAATGAGTTTTGATTGTAATCAAAGGGAAAACCTTCCCCTGGTTTTGTTGGATTGTAAAATAAAACAGAATTTGTAGGAATAATTCTAAGATTAGTGTTTACTAATGTAATCGCTTTTAATTTTAAAGAGTTATATTCATCAAAATTTGAGTTAGTGATTTGATAATCAAACCATTCTTTGCTAGCTCTTTGATGGTTTTCAAGGTAGATTTTTCTATTTTTATATGATAATCCCCACATCGCTTCTTTTTTTGAATATGAAACTTCATTCAAATTCCAAATCCAAAAGTATTTATTTAAAAAATCTGTTTTTGATTTATCAATATTTGATGCAAAATTTGCCTTTGATTCTTTTGTTAGTGTTTCAAAATCTTTATCGTTAAAATTTATTGGAAGTTTTTGATTGGTGCAAGCTGAAAAGAATAGTGT
>JALRJW010000084.1 GCA_023268955.1 Aliarcobacter sp.
GTTAATAGAAAATAAAGCACAATTAGTAGAAAATGCAAGTGCAGATGTGTTCATGTATTTAGATAAAATTTTAGAAGAAAAAACAGAAACTATAATGAAAGAAGCAGCAAAAGATCTGTTTCATTAATAATTTGGAGAAAAAATGAGTAAATATTCTATAGCAATTATCGACGATGAAGTTGAAATTTTAAATGTTTTAGATAGATTTTTAAGTAGAAATGGAGAGTATACAGTTACAACTTATTCTAATCCTATTCATGCCTTAGAAAGTGTTATTGCAGGTAAATTTGATATTGTTTTATTAGATATTATGATGCCTCAGATGAATGGTTTAGAGTTTTTAGAAAGAGTTATAAATCAAAATGAAAATCAAAAAATTATTATGATGACAGCATATTCAACTCTAGATAAAGTTTTAAAGTCACATAAAAAAGGTGCCACTGATTTTGTTATGAAACCTTTTGAATCTCTTCAATACCTTGGAAATGAAATTCAAAGAGTGCTAGAACAATAAAATTACTATGAGAAAATTTTTACCAAAATCCTATTATTGGTTTTTTTTTGCGGTAATTTTAACGGCTACTATTTTAGCATTAGAAATAATTAAAAATAACTATATAAAATATTCTGAAATTGATTTTAGAAATAAATTTGAAAATAGATATAATGAAAAAATACTAGAATATAAAAATTTAGCTTCTTTTATTTTTTTAAATAATATCAAATTCTATAACTCCTTTTTAAATATTGAAAATATTGAATCAAATAGATATTCAGAAGAGTTATTAAAATCTGAATATACTTTGGATAAAAGTAACAACTATTTATCTTTTTATTTTAAAGACATCTCAAATAAAAACATAGTAAAAGTAAACTTTAATTTAGAAGATTTCTTAAATAAATTTACTAATGATAATTTTAGTGTAAAAATCAATGTTGAAAAAAAGTTATTAGAAGATATTAAAATTGATTCGAAAAATAATGTAACCTATTTCAAAAGAAACAATCAAAAATATATTGCAATATATTATGTTACAAATAAAGAAAGATTACTTGTTTATAAAAATATAGATAATTCCTTTATAACAGATATTGGAAATAAATTTATTTACATTTATATATTCATATTTTTAGTTTATTTAACATTGATGTTCCTTATTTATAATATAAATGTCAAAAATACTCTAAGTAAAGTATATGAGCATAAATTCAATGAAATTAGAGACTCTATAAATAAATATATAATTATGTTAAAAATTGATACAAATGGTTTAATTACGGATGTTACTCAATCCTTTTGTGACTGGAGTTATTACAGTAAAAATGAACTTATTGGAGAAAAATTTACAAAATTAATCCATGATGATGTTTCTGAAAAATTTTATGAGAGAATAAAAATACATCTTCTTTCTAATCCTAGTTGGGAAGGTGAATTTAAAAATAAAGATAAATATGGTAATTCTTTATGGTCTAAAGGAGTTATATATCCTTTGTTTGATGAAGCAAATAATTCTATTGGATATTCTATGATTCTTGTGGATATTTCTGATAATAGACAAATGAAGAAAATAAATACTTTACTAAAAGAAGAGTTATCAAATAAGTTAAATGAAATGAAGATAAAAGAAGATGATTTTAAGGATAAAACAAAAGTTCAATTAATGTCTAGAATTTTAGACTCAATTTCTCATCAATGGAAAGAATCAATTGGAAATATTTCTATTGAACTAACTAAGTTTAGTATAGATTTAATTCAAAAAAATTTACAAGACAAGAATTTATTAAAAATTCATCAAAATATTGATAATGAATTAAAAAATTTATCCATTTCATTAAATAGTTATAAATCATTATTTGTGAAAAATAATTTAAATGATAAATATAATGTTTACTCTATTATTAAAGACGCGATTTCTTTATGTTCAAATGAAATCACAGAGTACAATATCAAAATAGATTTAAATTCAGAAAAAGAAATTTATTGTTTTGGTATTTCATTAGAGATTAGACAAATAATTTTAAGTTTTTTAAAATTTAGTATTCAACAAATAAAATTAAGAGAAATTCAAGGAGCTAATATTGATTTTACTGTTATCCAAGACAACAATGACGTATTAATTCGATACACAGATAATTCTCAAAACTTTGATGAAAATATTATTCGAGAAGTGTTAGAAGATTCTAACGATGATAGAATAGGCAAAGATTTAAATATACATTTACATATAGCAAAATTATTAGTTAAAAAAACAGGTTCAAAAATATGGTTTGAAAATGAAGATACTCAAACAATATTTTATTTAAAATTAATCTCTCAAGACAGAAGAAAAGTAAAAGATAGATTATGAAAATCAATTTTTATTTAAGATTATTTTTTACCTTCTTATTATTTGCTATATCGATAACAGCAATAAGTTTTTATTTTAATAATAAATACATAATATTATCAAAAATAGATAATGATAGAAAGATATTATTCTCTCAAATTAGTTATAAGTCAGAGTTGATAAATCAATCTTTGGATCATATGAAACATAGTATTAAATATTTACTAGAAAATAAAAAATTAGCTGATTTATCAAAAAATGACTTTGAAGATCAGTATATATTGGATGTTAAATATTTTAATATAAAAAATGACCTTGAAAAATTAAAAACAAGAGATTATTTCATAAAACTACATGAGTATAAAATAAATGATAATATATATTATGAACTATTTAGTAATAAATATTTATATGTAATCTATAAAGATAAAAAAGGTTTATTAGAAATAAAGTATGATGTTAGTGCGTTATTTAAAACAGATAAATATGTTTTAGGTATTTATAATATATTTGATAAAAATGGATTATATCTTTTTGATATAGGTCATAATATCGATATTGATAGCTTTAATAAAAGAACTAAATTAAAAGATATTATAGGCAACATATCAGAACATATTTTAAAATTTGATAGTTATGCATCTAGTAAAATTATTTCTAAAAAAATAATCATTGCAAATAAGTTTGAATTTTTAGTATTATCATTAACTAATGAAAATATTTATTATGACTATTATAAAATGAATTATGATAAAGATATCATTTTTTTAGCATTCATTATACTTTTAATATCTTTTGTTTTATCAATTATATTTTCAAACCCTGCAAGTTCTTTATACAAAAAAATTACAAATATGAATGATGAATTAAGTAATCTAAATCAAAAAAATGAGATAAAACTTAGTGAAAGTTTAAATATTATTAATGAAAATATTTTGATGTTAAAAACCAATTTAAATGATGAAATTACAGATGTTAGTAATGCAATATGTGAATTTACTAAATATACAAAAAATGAGTTAATTGGACAAAATAATCTTAAATTTTTAGATCCTAAATTTGTTGATGAAGAACTAGATGATATTTGGAGAAAAATAAGAAAAAGTGAGCTTAAAACTTTTAATTTAAAAGGTATCAATAAAGATGGTGATTCATTTTGGCTTAAAACCTATGTGGAGCCGATATTTAATGATTTTGAAGAGATTGAAGGTTATAGTTATATTTTTGATAACATAACTGAAAAAATTAAACTTGAAGAGTTGTATAAGAATTTAGAGTCAAAACTTTTTCAATATAATTTTATATTCAATCAAGTGCATAGTGGTATAGCCATTTTGAATTTAGATGGAAGTTTTATAAAAATTAATGAAGAGTTTTCTTCTTTATTTGAATATACAGAAAAACAGATATTAAGTGATCTGAATTTTACAAATTTAGTTGATGAAGATGAAAAAAAGATTCAACTATTATTGAAACAGATGAAAGACATCAGAAGTATTCCTAGTATTGAAAAAATATTCTTAGATTCTTTTGGTAATAAGATTCATTTAGAGATGAATTTAACTATTCTACCTGATAATAAATCCCTTGTATTAATTGTAAATTCATTAAAAGACAAAAGAAAACAGCAAGAAATCAATCAAATATTAGAAAATAAAATAAAAGAAGAAGTTGAAAAAAGTAGGCAAAAAGATGAAATCCATAAGTTAGAACAAATCAAAAATGCGAAACTAACTTCAATTGGTTCATTAGCAGCTGGAATTACCCATGAAATCAATACTCCATTAACTTATATCAAAGGAAGTTTCGAACTTATGGGTTACGATATTGAAGACTTACCTGATAGTGAAATAAAAACAAGAATGCTTGAGGATAAAGTTAAAATTGAAGATGGTTTGAATAGAATTGCAAATATAGTTGAATCTATGAGAGAGATTTCTCAGAAATCTAATGAGACAAAAGAAGTAACAAATATCTATTCAACTTTAATTACAGTTTTAACAATGGCCTATAATAGGTCAAAACAAGTGGCTCCTATATATGTTAAAGATGAGCTTTTTCAAATAGGGGATCTTAATAAAAATAAGTATGAATATTTTTCAAAAGTTCAAAAACAAAGGATTGAACAAGTTTGGATTATTATTATAAATAATGCCCTTGATGAGTTAGTAAAAATTGATGGCTATGAAAATAGAAGTTTACATATTGAGATTTTCAATGAAAATGATGAAGTTGTAGTTAAATTTGCTGATAATGCAGGGGGAATTCCTAAAGATATTCTTCCAAATATTTTTGACCCATTTATGTCTACAAAAGAGCATGGAGGAATGGGTGTTGGCTTAAATGTTGCAAAGAATATTGTAGATTACCAAGAGGGAAGTATAAAAGCATTTAATAGATTAAATGGTGCTGTTTTTGAGGTTCGACTAAAAATGCATAAAGAAGAGGAATAAATTGAGAATAGCTTTTATAGGTGATATTGTTGGACGACCAGGAAGAAAAATAATAAAAGAAAATCTTCCAAAATTAAAAGAACAATTTGAAATAGATTTTGTAATCGCTAATGGTGAAAATGCAAGCCATGGTTTTGGATTAACAATAAAAAACTGTGATGAACTTTTAAAGTGTGGTATTGATTGTATTACAGGTGGAAATCATACATTTGATAAGAAAAAAGATATGTATGTGTTGCTTGACACTAAACCTGTTTTAAGACCTGATAATTATCCAGATGGTGTAATTGGCAGTGGACTAAGAGTATTTGACGTAAAACAAAAAGATGAAAGTGTTGAAAAACTTGCTGTTTTAAATCTAATGGGGCAGTTTGGAATGCCAACATGTGAAAATCCTTTTAATTGGGGAACAAAAGCTATTGAAAATCTACAAAACGATGGGATTAAAAATATTTTTGTGGATTTCCATGCTGAAGCAACAAGTGAAAAAAGAACAGCATTTATGATGTTTAAAGAAAAAATCAGCGGTTTTTGTGGAACACATACTCATGTAGGAACAGATGATTTGCAAATAGTTGATGGTTGTGCTTATTTAACTGACATTGGTTTAACGGGATGCAGAGACAATGTTATAGGAATTGATAAAAAAATTCCTATAGAAAAGGCAGTAACTGGAATAGGTGGCCACTTTGAAGTTCCAAATGCGTGTAAAGCAATTTTACAAATCATGGTTATTGATATTGAAGATGGAAAAGCCACAAATAGTTTTAAAATAAAAAAATTATGCGATAGAGCTGATTTAGTTATAACTGAAGCTTGGAATGACTGAAATATCAAACTCTTATGAACTTTTGGTTTTTCTAAAAAATCAAAATCTAATTGATGAAAATCTCGAAAATTGGTGGCCTAATGACAATCAATTTGAGATTTTTTTAGGTGCAATTTTAACTCAAAATACAAAATGGATAAATGTAGAAAAATCTTTAGAAAATTTACGAAATTTAAATATAAATTCCCTTGAAGATATCATAGCTTTAGATATTGATATTTTTATAAATGCAATTGCCCCTAGCGGTTTTAAAAATCAGAAATCAAAAAGAATTAAACAAATAGCTAAAAATATTTTAGAATATTTTGGAAGTTTTGATAACTTTTGCGAAAATGTTTCAAGGGAATGGTTACTGTTACAAAAAGGAATAGGACCTGAAACTGCAGATGCTATTCTTTGTTATGCTTGCATGCAAGATTATATGGTTGTTGATTCTTATACAAATAGACTTTTAAAATCTTTTGGTTATGAATTTGAATCATATGAGGATATACAGACATGGCTGGTATACGGAATTAATGAAAATTACGATAAAATAATTACACTTTATGGCTATGAAATATCGTTAAATCAACTTTACAGCAGACTTCATGGCAAAATTGTTGAGTATATGAAACAAAAACCAAGGGCTTAATATATGATTATAATTCCTCAAACTAAAGGTGGTGTTGGTAAATCCACTGTTGCAATGCAAGTTATTGCACCATATTTGTATAAAAAACATGGTAAAAAAATCACTTACATTGAAATTGATGATGAAAACAATGATTCACAATCATTTACAAGAACTGAAATTGTTAATAAAAAAATGCTTGGAACTAATAGGTTAACTGAACTTGATGAGTTAATCTTAATGGATGATAATCACGAAGTTATAGTTGATGTTGGTGGAAATAAAACTTCAACATTGGTTCTAGAAGAGATTAAAAAAGTTGGTTCATTTGGAAATGTAAAGTGGATTATTCCTTTAGGTGATGGTGAACTTGATGGTAAAAATGCAATTGCAACTATGAAAAAAATCAAAAAAATTGAAGCGAATTCTCAAGATAATATGCTTTTTGCTTTAAATAGAGCAATTTCAATGGAACCTGAATATATTGAAGAGCAGTTTATAAACTTTTTTGGTCATAAATATTTAGAATCAAATTCTGTAATTTGTGATTTTGTAAAAGATCCTAAGTTCTTTCCTGTAAAAAATGACAAAGTAATCACTATGAGTAGATACTTAGGAAGTACTGTTTGGGAAATGGCTTATAATAACACTGATTTTGCAGCTAAAGCTATGCAAGCAAAAGAATTAGGTGATATTGATAGTGCTAGAAAATACTTATTTTTTAGAAGAATTCAAACAGAAGCAAAAGATTATGTTTTAAATGTATTAAACAAGATTTTCTGCGATTTAGATAAATGGATTGAAATTAAAAAATGAGTGATATGAGCTTTAAACAAGCAAAAGAGCTTGTTGAAAAGATGGAATTTTCAGAAATAGCTATAAAAAAAGCAGTAAAAAATCTTGAAACTTCTGCTAATAATTTTGAAAAAACTTTACAAGCTCAAGAAGAGATAGTATCAAGAATTCCAAGGTCAGACAAAAAACTTTCAATTATGTTTTTTGTCGTAGCTTTAAATGTTGGATTTTTGATAGGTTTATTATTTGGGAAATTTGTATTATAAATTTTAAATAAAATAGAATATTTTTTAGGGGAAAAGTTAAATGGGAAAACAAGAAAAAATTGTATCAATGTTTAATGACATAGCAGGAACTTATGACGTTGCTAATAGAATTTTATCAATGGGTATTGATAAATCATGGAGAAATAAAGCTTGTAAAAAAACATTTGATTTATATGGGAAAAAAGAGATTTCAAAAATAGTTGATGTTGCTTGTGGAACAGGTGATATGATTTTATTTTGGAAAAAAATAGCAAATGAAGAGAATGTAAAAATCAATGAAATAGTTGGAGTTGATCCAAGTGTTGGAATGATGGAAGTAGGAAAGAAAAAACTTCCTGATGTTGAATTTATTGAAGCAGGGGCTGCTGATATGCCACTTGATAGTGATAGTGCTGATATAATCTCTATATCTTATGGGATTAGAAATGTAGTTGCTAGACAAGAGGCTTTTCATGAATTTGCAAGAGTTCTTAAAAAAGATGGTTTAGTAGTTATTTCAGAATTTACTAAAAACAAAAAAGAGAAACTTACTGATCATTTAACAGATTTTTATATGAACAAAATTTTACCTACTTTTTCTAAGTTACAAAAATCTTGAAATGTATGATGAAGCCAAAATATTATTAAATGATTGGATTAAAAAGAATCCTGCTGATGATAATGCAAAAGAATTACTCGAGGAAATATTGCAGCTAGAGTCTTCCTAATGAAATTATCAATTATCATCCCTCACCATAATGGTAAAAAGCTACTTTTTGATTGCTTAGAATCATTATTTGATAATATTTCTATTGATAGTTTTGAGGTTATTGTTGTAGACAATCATTCAAATGACGGATCAGCGGATGAAGCTAAAATTCAATTTCCATCCATTCATTTATTAAAATCAAAAAAAAATCTAGGATATAGTGGAGGTTGCAACTTTGGAGCAAAAAAAGCCATGGGTGAATATATTATTTTTCTCAATAACGATACATTGCACACAAAAAACTGGATAGAAGAGTTAATCAATTTTTTAGATAAAAATCCTCATGCGGGTGCAGCTCAGCCTAAAATTCTAAATGCAATATATAAAGATACATTTGATTATGCTGGTGGAGCTGGTGGCTATATTGATAAATATTGTTTCCCTTTTGTTAGAGGAAGATTATTCAATACGCTTGAAAAAGACTTAAATCAACATGACAGTGCTAAGAAAATTTTTTGGGCTTCTGGTGCAGCTTTTATAATAAGAAAAGAATTATTACATGAATTAAATTTTTTTGACAACATTTTCTTTGCTTACATGGAAGAGATAGATTTATGCTGGAGACTTCAAGCGCTAGGTTGGGGAATATGGAATGTACCAACTTCAGTTGTTTTTCATTTATACTTTCTAGTTGACAATTATATAATCCCTACTATATAAGATGTCAAGAGAATAATAGAATGAAGAATAAAATTTTTGAATTATACAAGCCAAAGTCTTTAGCAGATTTTTTATCTTTTAAAGAAGAGAATCCTAAAGAAAATTTTGTTTATGTATTACAACATCCACCTGCAAATATAAATATTTTAGGTGCTTCTGATTTCGGTTATCTTGTAATATGTTTGCCAAATTTTGGTCCAGATTCACAGATAATATTCTCATCAAGTCCATTTGTATTTAAGATGCAAAAAAATTTAAGAGATGTAAGACAACAAGATTATATTCTTTTAACAGGAGATCCTGCAGTGATAGGTATCTCGTGTGCAATTGTAAGCGATTATACAAGTGGTAAATTTAATCTCTTGAAATGGGATCGACGAGAGGCTAAATACTATCCAATTAATTTTGATCTCTACCAGAAAGGATAACAATGAGTATAAAACAAAACATAAAGTTTAACATCACTGATGAAATGTTAAATGATTCGAAAGATTTTTTAGATTCTGTAGAAGTAACTACAATAGCTTTAGAATGTAAAAAATTAAAACAGAAAGAGGATGAAGTTGCAGAGTTAGAAGAAAAGCTTAAAAATAAAAAAGCTGAAGTTGATGACATTAGTTCTAGAGTAATACCAG
>JALRJW010000129.1 GCA_023268955.1 Aliarcobacter sp.
GGCCTCAAATCGGCTCAAGTTGGCTTCAAGATGGCTCAAGTTTGCATGCAATTGCCTCAAGTTGGCCTCGAATCAATTCAAATTTTGAATCGTGTTGGATATATTCGGCAATTCATATTTGCCTAATATTTTTATTTACGCTTCCAGAATTCTGATTACCTATATAATCAAAACCAAAAGATTTAATTGTTTGCTTAACTTCTTCATTATATTCACCAAATGGATAAACATATCCCTTTGGTTTAAAGCCCATTTCTTCTTCAAAGATTTCATAAGATGTTTTAGTATCTTTTATTAATTCTTCATTTGATAGTTTCGTTAAATGTTCATGGGAATATGAATGCAAAGATATTTCACCATATTTTGAACTCTCTTTGATTTGTTCCCAAGTCATAAAATCATTATATTTTTTCTGTGTTGCTTCAACGTAAACAAACAAAGAAAAAGGATAATTATACTCTTTGAAAAGTGGCAAGCCATTTTCATAAAAACTTTTGTATGAATCATCAATATGAAAAGCTACCCAATTATCTGGAATATCAACTTTTGCTTTTAACTTATCTATGATGTCTGATGTAGGAACAACTTTGTAGCCATTATTCTTAAAATACTCAAATTGAGTTTTTAATTGTTCAATAGTTGTATTTGTAGATGGATGTCTATCATCTCCAAATCTATGGAAAACAAAAATATGAGCGTTTGCGCTAAGATAGAAGTAAGATAAGCAAAGAAGTAAAAAATACTTCATTTTTGCTTATTTTGCTGGAGTAGTTGGAACTACAGGCGCTGTGTTAGGAGCAGCTGGTGTAGCTTGTTGTACTGGAGTTTGAGGAATTAAACTGTTAATTTCAATTTTATCAACAGCACTTTTGTCTCTTTGTTGATTATACATATATCCTAAAACAACAGTGTTAAGAACAAATAGTAAACCTAATCCCATAGTTAATTTAGACATGAAATTAGCTGGTCCCTTTGCTCCAAATAATGAATCATTGCTTCCGCTATATGCTCCAAGTCCGATACTTGAGCTTTTTTGTAATAAAATTACAATTGTAATTACTACGGCTAACACAATTTGTACTACTAAAAGTGTAGATGTCATTTGCATACCCTTTTTTAAAAATAACGCCCATTTTATCCAAAACTTATTAAAAAAAAGTTAAAATTTAAGTTATGACAAAAATAAATCAATTTTCTAAGTACGCTAACGAGTACAAAAATCACAATATTATCCAACAAATAGCTGCAAAATCACTTATTAGAGAATTAAAATCAAAACCAAAAAGAATTTTAGAATTAGGAATTGGTTCAGGTCAAGTTTACAATAACATTGATTGGGAATATGATTTTTATAAGGGAATTGATGCTTCAAAACAGATGTGTGAACTTCATCCAAAATCATCAAAAGATGAAATAGTTTGTTTAGATTTTGATAGTCAAGAGTTTTATGAAAATATAAAAAATGATAAATTTGACATTGTATTATCTTCTTCAGCTTTACAATGGTCAAAGGATTTATCAAAAGTAATTGAAAAATTAAAAGATATTTCAAATGAAATAAATGCTTGTTTATTTACATCAAATACATTTAAAACTATTCAAGAAATTTCAAATACAAGATCTCCAATTCTTACATTAGATTCTATAAAAGAAGCATTTGATAAACATTTTGTATGTGAATATGAAATATATCAATATAAATTAGAGTTTGAAAATAAAAAAGAGTTATTTGATTACATTAAAAAATCAGGGGTTAGTGGAGAAAATAGTTTAGATTTTAAAACGGCAAAAAAACTATATAAAGAGTATCCCTTAAACTATTTAGAGTTTGAAGTGATATTTGTTAAAACAGTTTCTAAAGTATAAAGTTCATATCTTATATATTTGAAATTTTCACTATCTTCTATTGAACTTAATTTTGTAAACTCTTCAAGTACTCTAGCACTCTCTTGAGCTCTTTTAAAGTTTGCTATTAGTATTGATGTTAAATCATCTCTATTTTGTTCTGATTTTATAGAACTTCTTAATACATCATTTGCAACATCTCTTGTTTGTAGTAGTTCAATATAGTTTTGTGTTCTAACTAAATGTCGTAAGTTTTTTAGTTTTGTAGCAATTTCTTTATTGTTATATACATATCTGAAAATATCTTCTACAACTCTAATACCTTCTCTAAGGCGATTTAAATTAGCATCAATTAGTCTTAAATTTGAATGTGTCATGTGTAAGTATAATGATTAACTCCTTAAAAAAGGAGCTAATCTTTTAACAACTATATTATTAGTCGTTGTTGTTATTGTTAGTAATTCCTAAAATCTGTAATAAAGAAATAAACAGATTGAAGAAACTTAAGTATAAAGAAAGTGCTGCTTCAACAGGAGAATCATATCCACCTTTGATAATATTCTGAGTATCATATAAAATAAACGCAGAGAATACTAAAGCACCAGCACAAGCAATAACTAATTGGAACATTGATGATTGAATGAAAATATTAGAAATTCCACCAACAATCATAATGATTAAAGCAATGAATAAGAATTTCCCCATTGAAGAGAAATCTCTTTTAGTTGTCATTGCAAACATTGAAATACCACCAAAAGCAATCGAAGTCATTAAAAATGCTTGACCAACAATTGAAGCACCACTAGGCATAGCAAAAATTGCTGCTAATAATGGAGCAATAGTTAAACCTGTAATAAATGTAAATAAGAATAAAACAGCTAAGTTTACGCCTGGAGTATGTTTTACTCTAGGAATAACAAAGAAGATTAATCCTAATTCAACTGCAAATAAAACCCATTTTAATGGTCCAGCTAAATATCCTACTAAATCAAGTCCGATATACGCACCAGCAGTTGCAGCTAATAATGAACCAGCAAATAGTTGGTATGTAGCTTTTAGAAAACTCATTAATTGAGTTTTTGATGCTTCTTGGTGTATATTCTGAGATGATTCAAGATAATCTCTATTATACATATCTATATCCTTTATGTTTTATGTAATTTTAGTTTTTAAACTTTAATAAGTTGCTTAACAAACTTATATTCATAATATTATATAAGAATTGTAAATGAAATTTTAATAATTTTAGAAGAAATTTTAAACATGTAATAAATTTTCTCTATATTTTGTAGAGAAAAGAAGAGAAAAAAGAGTAAAAAAAAGAAATTCCAAAATTTAAGCAAAAGCTAAGCAATACCTCTTGACAAGAAAGAATTTTTTTTCTATAATTCCCGTCCAAATTGACTGAGGCACATCGGCTTGAGAGAGAAGATGAGTTAGAAGTTGTGATCTTTAAAAATATAAGAATGTTTAGTCTTATAATAATCTTTATAAACTGAATATATGTAAATGTTAAAAATATATAAAAACAAGAATAAAAATTCTTGTCTATTC
>JALRJW010000212.1 GCA_023268955.1 Aliarcobacter sp.
CTCGTTCTTTAAACTCCGACAGTGATGACTGAAATATTCCCGCAAATTTGCGCTCCCAAACGGCTAATTCATTACAATACTCTTCAGCCTGAGATTTAGTGTAGTTACAACGCCAAGCTTCAAAAATTAGTTGATGATGAACATTTAAAAGATAATAAAAATGGTTCACTTTTAAAAAGTGACCATGCAATTGTAACTTGTACCCTTAATTTATAAATAAATCTATAATTGTTAGTTGTGTTTTTTAGAATATTACTAAACATTCTTGAATATTAATTTTGATATATTTCCGCAATATGAATTTAACAAATGAACAAATTGAAATTATAAATGCCAAAGAAGATTCTTTTATTGTAAATGCTGTAGCAGGAAGTGGAAAAACTACAACTTTATTAGAATATGCCAAAAATAATCAAAATAAAAAAATTTTATATTTAGCCTACAACAAATCTTTACAGATATCATTACAAAAAAAGCTTCAAGAATACAAATTAAAAAATCTTTTTGTAAGTACTATACATTCATTAGCCTATACTAAAATTGGGGCTCATAATTACACTTTAGCAAATGAATTAAAAACTCAAGTTTTACTTGAAGAAATATCGAGATTTGAATTAAACAAAGGTAGAACATACATAGCAGATGAAAAATATATTACTATACTAAAAGATTTAATTAATTTTTATTGCAACTCATCTTTGATTCAAATAAATGAAAAACTTTTAACTAAATATAAAAATAGTGTAGATATTAGTGCAAAAACAATCGAATTAATCAACGAAAATAATAATGATTTACTCTCTCATACAAAATATATTTTAAGCTCAATGAAACATGGGAAAATTGATGCTATTCATGATTTTTACTTAAAAATGTTTCAACTTAATAACAAGGCCTTATCAACACTAAATTATGATGTGATATTAATTGATGAAGCCCAAGATATATCAGATGTTATGATTTCAATAATAGAAGCACAAAATTGTTCAAAAATCTATGTTGGGGATGCATTTCAACAAATTTATTCATTTAGATTTGCAGCTAATGCTTTTAAAAAAGTAAAATATAAAAAATATAATTTAAGTTACAGTTTTAGATTTTGTAATTCTTATGCTAAAACTATCGAAACTTTTTTAAATAAACTTTACATAAAGAATACAAATTCAAAAATTAAAATAAATGGTTTAGGCGAAGATACTAAAATAGGTTTGGAATTTTTAAATAAAAATGAACAATTTACAATATTAGCCAGAACAACTTTTGGTCTAATTCAAGAGCTTGTCAATTATATTCACAAAGATTATAGATTTTATTTTGAGGGTGGATATTCTAGTTACTCATTTATGAATCAAACTGTATATTCAATATATTATCTAAAAGAAAAAAAATATGAAAAGATTTCAATTGATGAAATTAAAGAATTTAATTCAATAAAAGAGTTAGAAAATTACTCAATTGATACAAAAAATCAAGATTATTTGAATATAATCAAATTTGTAAACGAATATGGAAATAATATCTTTGAGATTAATAAAAGAATCAAAGAAAAATTAGTTGAAAATAAAGAAAATGCACAAATTATTTTTTCGACAACACACAAAGCTAAAGGACTTGAATACAACCAAGTTATTTTAGCCAATGATTTTATAACTCAAAAAGATATAGACAATCCAAAAAAGAATTTTACAAAAGAAAAAATTACTGAAGAGCTAAATATACTTTATGTTGCTATGACTAGAGCAAAAAAAGTTCTTTTTTACAAAAATTTCAAATAAAAGGTTAATAATGCAATATTTTGGAACAATATCTACTAAGTATGAAGAAGTATTTCTAACATCAAGTTATTTATATTTCAATGACGATGAAAATGAAATTACACCAAAAGAATTTAAAGAAAAAATAAATAATACTAAACTAAAAAAGAAAAATATAGCTGGTACCATAATTATTTATAATCCTGTAGTTACCCCAAAAGGATATGACTCTAACAAGTTTTTACTAGATCAAGATTTCGATAGCTTTGATGAATTAATTGAACTTAAAAGTGAAAATTATCTTACAACTTTTAAACATGCACTAAGAGAAAATTATAAAGGGAAAATAGTTGAAATAGTTAATTTATTTAATTTAATTGAAAAAAATATTGACTCGTCGAATTTATTAACAAAATTTAATGAAGATTTAGAAAAATACAACTCAATGCAAAATACTGAATTTGATAGAGAGATAATGTATTTAGATGCTGCAAATTATATTCCTACAGGTAAATTTGTATTTTTATGTTGGGGAGATAAAATAAAGCAAAGTGAATTTCCTTATATTCACGATTATGCAAGAACTCTTTTTGATAATTTTCATAAACTTGGTAAAAATGTATTATATGTTTATAAAGAAGAAAAAGGTACTGAGCATAGTGAACAATATCTTCAATTCTCATTTCCTGATCAAAATCCAAAATATAGAAATGCTATAGAAAATGCTATAAAAAAAGCATTTAAAGAAATTCCCCCATCTAAAACTTTTTATTAAATAAAAATAACTATTAACTTTTTTGGATTATTTTAATAATTATTAGATAAAATATTATATCTTAGTTCAAAAAGGTTATAGTTTTGATTAATAAAAGTTTTCTCAATACCATTTCAGTTCTATATGTAGAAGATGAAGATTTAGCAAGAGAAAAATTGGGGGGTCTACTCAAAAAACTTTTTAAATCTGTAGATTTAGCTAGAAATGGACAAGAAGGTTTTGAAAAATTTAAAGCTTCAATAGATAATAAAAAAAACTACGATTTGATTCTTTCAGATATTAATATGCCTATTATGAACGGAATTGATATGCTTGAAAAAATTAGACAATTAGATTCAGAAGTTCCATTTATTTTTACTACAGCAAGATCAGAATCTGAAAACTTACTAAAAGCTATAGAATTAAACGCAAATCATTATGTATTAAAACCCATTGATATACAAAATCTTATACTAAAATCTCAAGCAGTATGTGAAAAAAACTTTTTAAGAAGTCAATTAGTTTCAAAACAAAAAGAAATGGAAAACTTTTTAGAAGCTATTAATAATGTAGCTGCTGTATATATATTCAATAATCAAGGTGAAATCACTTATGTTAATGAAGCTTTTATTGAAGCTACTGAGTTTTCTAAAGAAGAAATTGTAGGAAAAAAACTTGAACAAATCTTCCATGAAGAAGTCTCAAAAAGTATTTTATCTACTCTATGGGAAAAAGTTAATTCAAATGAAATTTTAGAAACTATTATTAGATATGAAAATAAGAGTAATAAAGATTTATACTTCAGTGCAGCGGTATTTAAACTTTCAGGAGATACTCAAGAGTACATTTCTATTGGATTTGAAAGTACTGAAGACGTTATTCAAAAAAAAGATTTTAATAAAAAAGTAATGAAGAGTTTTCAGGATTTTAATAAAAAAGAACAAACATATAAACATACAATCGATGATTTAAAAACTAAACTTTTACAATATCAAAATGCTTTAATAAAATTGCAAAAAGACCTTCAGTATGAAAAGAAAAAAAACATAGAAAAAGAGAGTCAATTAGCAGCATATGATTCAAAAGCATTAACTTCTAAAGATAAAAAACACGATATTTTAGAACAAAAAAATAAAGAAATCCAAACTCATATCAAAAATAATAGAACTTTAAAAAATAGAAATGATGATTTGGAAGAGAGAATAGTATTTTTAGAAAAAGAACTTCAAAGAAAAGATAAACAAATTGAGAGTTCAAAAGAGAAATTTTCTGAAAAATTAAGAGAGATAAAAGAACTTCAAGCTAAGATTAAAAGTTAATCTTAGCTATTTTTTTTCATAATTTGGTAATACAATAGTATACATAAGACCTTTGTCAGTGTTCGAAACTTTCAAATCACCACCAAAGCTCGTTTTAATTACTAAATTTACCATATACAACCCTGTTCCTGTTCCTTGTTCTTTTGTCGTAAAATAAGGATCAAATATTTTTGAGATTTTATCATCAGGAATTCCACCAGCATTATCTTCAAAAGTGAAAATTGTATATTTTGACTTACTATAAGATTTTATTTCAATAGTTTTATTTTCAATATTTTTTTCATTGAAAGCATCAATAGAGTTTGTAATTAAGTTTAATATCACTTGTTCTAGTTCTGTTTCAACACCAAATACTAAATCCTCTTTTGATACAGATACATTTAATGTAACACTATTTTGTTCAACCTGTTTTAACAATAATTCTAAACTTTTATTAATAGATTGCTCAAGTGAAAATAGTCTCTTTGTTTTATCTGGATTAAAAAAGTTTCTAAAATTATCTACAGTATTACTTAGGAATTTAATTTGTTCTGATGTGTGTTTAGAAAAATCTTGAATAAATTCATCATCAATATGATCTAATTCATAACTATATTTAACATCATCACAATATAAAGATAATACATTTAACGGCTGCTTTAGTTGATGAGCTATAACTCCAATCATTTCACCCATAGTTGCCATTTTTGCTTGATGTATTAGAAGTTTATTTTTTTGTTCTATTTCTTCTTTGCTTTGCTTACTTTTTTCAAAAATATCTATGTAAACTTTTAATTTTGAATTCAACAAAACATCATCTATAGGTTTTGTAATATACTCTACAGCACCTAAATTATAACCTTTTGTCTTATACTCATCTTTATCATATATTCCTGTAATAAAAACTATTGGAATATCTTTAGTTTTTTCTATACCTTTTAAGTATTCTGCAAATTCAAATCCATCAATTTCAGGCATTTGAACATCAGATAAAATCAAATCAATACTTTGATTCATAAGTATTTCCATACCTTCTTGTGCACTTAAAGCAGAAAATATATTAACATCAAAACAATCTTCAATCATCATAGTTAAAGAATGTATATTCTCAGATACATCATCAACTAACAAAATATTAAATTTACTCATTTTCCCTTAATTCCTAATATCTCTTTAACCATATCTACAAATTCTAAATCAACATTTTCATGTTTGATTGTGTATTTAATATAGCTTTTATCATAAGTTTCATTTGAAATTAATAAAAATTCAGTTTTGCTTCTATCAAAAAGTTTTACAATATCTGTTACTTCTTCAGATAAGAAGGTATCATTTATAATTACTAAATCAAACTCTTTAGAATTAACTAAACTTGTAATACTATCAACTTTAAAAATATCAATTTCTAGCTTTTGTAATTTAATAATATTCATAAACAAAGCTAGATGATCTTTATTAATTAATAAAATTCTAGGTCTATCTGGTTTTTCTACTTCTTCTTCAATATCAAAATCATCAAATAGGATTATCTCTTCACTATTATTATCATTTCTTGAATTTCCAATAGAAACTTTTTCATCTGAGATATTAGTAATGTTTGTTTTTAAAGGTAATCTTAGTTCAAATGTTGATCCTTCACCTACCTTACTTTGTACATTTAATTCACCACTAAGTAATTCTGCTAATTCTCTTGAAACACTTAAACCAAGACCTGTACCTCCATATTTTCGTGTAGTACTTCCATCTGCTTGTTTAAATCTTTCAAAGACTGTTTTTAACTTTGATTTTTCAATTCCTATTCCCTCATCAATAACTTTGATAGAAATAAATGTATCATGCTTTTCTAAAGTAATATTAATTGTTCCCTTATCTGTAAATTTAATAGCATTGCTTAGTAAATTTTTGATAATTTGTTTTATTCTTCCATCATCTGTAAATATTGAAATATCATTTTCACAATTAAAATCTAGAAGTAAAATTAAATTTTTATCTTTAGCTAGTGGAAGAATTTGATTGTAAATATCTTCTAATAACTCTTTTATGTTCACTTGTTTTAAATTTAATGCCAATTCTCCAGATTCTATTTTTGAAATATCCAATATATCATTAATTAAATATAGTAAATCATTTCCACAGTTATTGATTATTTTTATATTTTTAAGATTTTTTTGATTAAGGTTTTTATCTTTATTTTTCGCCATTACAGAAGATAAAACAATAATTGAATTTAACGGAGTTTTCAATTCATGGGAAATATTAGCCAAAAAATTTGTTTGATATCTATTTGCATCAAGTAACTCTTTTTTTTGCTTTTCAAGCTTTGAGGCAAGCTTATCTAATTGTGCATTTTTTGATTTTAATTTATGAACATTTAAACAAGCATCTATACTAATATTTAATTTAACTATTAAATCTTGAAACATCGAACCAATAAATTCAATATCAACTTCATCAGTTTTATAAACTATGTACATAACACCACTGCTTACAGGCATTATAATTATGCTATGATCACTGTTTAGTTTACTTTCTACAAAACAAAATTTATTAGAATCAGATTCATATTCTTCAACGTTTTCTTTAAATTTCTCATCAAATTGAATATATTTATAAAAATTATTATTCTCACTATCTTTTAAGTAAAATGCCCCACTTATTGCATCTGTTTGAACAACAAATGTGTACAATACTTCATCTAGCATTTTTTTTAAATCAAGACTATTTCCTATTGAACTATGACATTTATACGACAAGGCCAAGTGATTTATAAACATATTTTCCCTAAATTTTTTTATACAATATAATATCTAAAATATTATTATTTTTGTATTACGTAGATTTTTAGTTAATAAAGCTTATTTTAATAATTATAGTAATATAATTTCATCTCTAAAATGATTGGGGTATCGCCAAGTGGTAAGGCAACGGTTTTTGGTACCGTCATTCGCAGGTTCGAATCCTGCTACCCCATCCATTTTATTGTTCATGGTGAGGTTGGAGAGTGGTCAAATCCCACGGATTGTAAATCCGTTGCCTCAGGCTTCGAAGGTTCGAATCCTTCCCTCACCACCACTTCTTATGGTTCGGTAGCTCAGTTGGTAGAGCAATGGATTGAAAATCCATGTGTCGGCAGTTCGATTCTGCCCCGAACCACCATTTTAAATTATTATGTGCGAGTGTGGCGGAATAGGTAGACGCGCGGGACTTAAAATCCCGTTCCGGTTTCGGAGTGTGAGTTCGATTCTCACCATTCGCACCATATAATTCAGTCTTCTTTATTTCAATTTTATTTAATCAAATTTAAAATACAATATTTCAACTTTAAACTTTAAGAATATTATGAAAACTTCTCTAGAAAAAAATTATAAAAAATTATTTACATTGTTGTTTACATTATCTGGAATTGTACTATCCTTCATAGTGACTTTTTTGGTATATATTGAATCTAATGATGCTAAATCAAAATTAGAAAGGAAAGAAGTTAATTATCTTTTAGATAATAGAAAAAACATATTAAATGATTTTTTAAAAGATAATTTCAATATAATCACTTCTTTTTCAAATAATGATTTCTTTTATAATTACATTGAAAATCAAAAATACACATCATTTCAAATGTTTCTAAGATCTATTCAAAGCTACGATAAAAATATAGAAAATATTAGATATATCGATGCAAAGGGAAATGAACTTATTAAATTAAAAAGAATTGAGTATGGAAGTAATTATATTTTAAATCATTCTCAAAATTTAATAAATATAAAAAATGAAGATATATTTAAAAAAGTAATGACAGTTGAAAATGGTGATATATATTTTACAGAATTACAAAAATTAAATTTAAACAATGAAATCAAATACAAATTAAGTATTGCATACAAAGTTTACGATGACTATGATGTTTTAGGGATATTTATTTTAGATTTTTATCTTGATGATTTAATTATTAATTTAACAAGCTCTAATTCATTTTATACATATATACTTGATAAAAATAACTGTATTATTGCTACAAATAGAGATGATATAAATGTTAATAATAACGATTGTATCAGTAAAAAAGAAAATGATTTAATAAACAAAATACAAATCTTTAGTTCAAAAAATCAAAAATTATTTTTAGCCTTTGAAGGAAAAGAAAAATTACAAGATTTCTTTTCAGAATTAAATAATACTTTTATATTGGTTCTAATAATTATCATTATAATTTCATTGTATTTGTCTTCATTTTTAGCAAATATCCCTAATAAATTAAATGAAAAAATCTTAGAACAAAAAAAAATGTTTATGCAACAATCAAAATTCGCTGCTATGGGCGAAATGATAGCTGTGATTTCTCATCAATGGAGACAACCATTAAATGAAATATCATTATTGATTGATGAGATAAAATTAAAATTTAAATATAAAATGTTAACAGAAGATGAAATAAATTTTTTATCAAAAGAAATTGATGATTCATTAAACTATATGTCAAATACAATTGAAGATTTTAATAATTTTTTTAAACCTAATAAAACTTTTGGGCAATGTATCGAAATTTACACAGAAGAAAAAGGTTTTCCTGAATTAGCCAATAAAAAAATAGCATTAATTGGTGTTCAAGAAGGGAGAGCATCTATCGGTAATTATGAGTCTGGGAATAATTTGGATGAAGTTAGAAAACAATTATACAAATTATATCCAGGTAATTGGCCAGTTAGTATCGTAGATTTAGGAAATATTTCTGCAGGAAATACCATTGAAGATACTTACTTTGCATTATCTGATATTACAACTTACTTAGTTAAAAATAAAATAATTCCCGTAATAATTGGTGGGGGTCAAGACTTAACTTATGCAAACTACAGAGCTTATGATAACTTAGAGCAAACAGTTAATATTGTTGCTGTAGATAGTAAATTTGATTTGGGGTCAATTGACGATGATTTAAACTCTCAAACTTTTTTAAGTAAAATAGTAATGAACCAGCCAAAT
>JALRJW010000287.1 GCA_023268955.1 Aliarcobacter sp.
CTTCAAAACATACTGAAACTTTAATTCCAGGTATGACTCACTTGCAACATGCACAACCACTTAACTCTGGTTATCATATGTTAACTTATGCAAATATGTTTAAAAGAGATTTTGAGAGATTTGAAAGCTCTTATGAAAGAAATCACTATTGTCCTTTAGGAAGTGCAGCGTTAGCTGGAACTCCACATAATATCAATAGATTTTCATCTTCAGATAAATTAGGATTTAAAGCTCCCACTCCTCATGCTATGGATACGGTTTCTGATAGAGATTTTGCTTTAGAGATTTTATTTAATATAAGTACTGCTATGATGCACATTTCAAGAATAGCTGAAGAGTTGATTTTATGGTCATCTTATGAGTTCCAATTTGTAAGAATGAGTGATGAATATGCTACAACTTCTTCAATTATGCCTCAAAAGAAAAATCCTGATGTTCCTGAACTACTTAGAGGTAAAACAGGAAGAGTTTACGGAAATCTAATTTCACTTTTAACTGTTATGAAAGGATTGCCATTAGCTTACAACAAAGATACTCAAGAAGATAAAGAGGGTGTTTTTGATAGTGTAAAAACTATGGAAATTTCATTGTCTATTTTAAATGAAGTTATTAAAACTATGATTGTAAATGTTGATAAGATGAACAATGCTTGTAAAATTGGACATTTAACAGCTACTGATTTAGCTGATTATTTAGTTCAAAAACAAAATATGCCATTTAGAACAGCTTATTACATCACTAAAGATGTTGTTGCCCACGCAAACTCTTTAAACAAAGATATTAGTGAATTAAATATAGATGAAATTAGAAATGCTAATGATGAATTAAAAGATGTGAGTGAAGAAATTATTATGTTCTTAGATTTAAGAAACTCTATGAATTCTAGAAACTCTTTTGGTGGAACATCAACAGCTCAAACACTTAGTCAAATTAATGTATTTAAACAATGGCTTTTAAAATAGTATTTTAAATTTAAAGTTATAAAAAAAGGGGAAGAGTTTTTACTCTTCCCCCTTTTTCCTTGTTTTTTGAAAGATTTTATTGTATTAAATGTCTTTTAGTTAAATCATATAAAGAATTAATATCAGTTTTTCCTACAAAACCTTCAACTCCAATAGCATTCATTTTTCCTTTAACAGCATCAGTTGTCATTGAAGAATTAACAATAACAGGAATATGAGAATAATCACTGTTACCTTTAATAAATGATGCAATTTGATATCCATCACATCCTGGCATTTCAATATCAGTTAATATCATACCAATTTTTTCAGGATTCAATTCTTCAAGTCTAGACATTAATTGTAATCCATCATTGTAAATTTCATATCTAACACCAGTTTTTTTAAAGAATTTATGAAGAACTTCCCTTGCAACTCCTGAATCTTCAGCAGCTAGAACAATTTTATCTGATTGAATTTGATTGCTAACATATTTTCTAACATCATCTTCGCCATCATCTGTCCAACCTACATCCCTTAAAAGTTGTTCTGCATTAAATACTGTGCAAAGCTCATCTTTTTTATCAACTTGAACGTAAGTAGTGTATGTAATTTTTGAATTTGTATCTTCTGTGTGTCTTAATTGGTCTGTAGTTTTTTCTACAATATCAAGCATGTCTTTTACTAAAAAACCAACTTTTTTATGATTGAATTCACAAAATATAATTAGTTTATACTCTTTTAATTCTAGAGGTTTTACTCCAAGCCATACATCAAGATTAATTAATGTAACAGGTTCCCCTCTAATAGTTGCAATACCTGCAATAATATCACTATCCCTTGGCGTATCATTTACTCTTACTTCTTCTGTAATAATAAATGCTTTAACCTTTGCAATGTTAATAGCATATATACTATTATGACCAGTGTAAAAAACGGCAAGTTGTTGAACATTTCTTAAATGCCCTTGCGTCATTTGTTCAACAGAACTATTAATATCACTCATACAAATCCTTTACATAACTCAAAAGTACTATATTATAGTAGCTTTAGACTTTAAAATTCTTTAATTTTTCTTAATTATTTTTTGTACAGTTATAGATGCCATCATAAGGCCAAATGACGCTGTAACACCTTGAAAACTTCCTTTTTCAATACAATTAGGGTTTTCACTTGAAAAAATTACTTTAAATTTCTTTTTAAAGCCTTGATTTTTTAATTCCGTTCTTATTTTTCTAATAAATGGGTCATTATATGTTTCCCAAATTGATTTGTACTCAATTTTACTTGGATCTATTCTTTTTGCGCTTCCACTAGTTGTGATAACTTTTGTGAAATATTTTTTGATTAGATGAACTTTTGGCTTAATATCATCAATTGCATCTAAAATTAAATCATATTCATCAAAATTAAATTCATCAATCCATTCAGGGGTTATTTTTACATGAATTGGAGTAACTTCAGGATATTTTTCCTTTAAAGCTTCAACTTTAATTCTTCCAATATTGCCGTGACTTCCTAGTTGTCTGTTCATATTTGATTCTTCATAAGTATCAAAATCAACTATTGTTATGTTTTTTATTCCTGTGTTGTAAAGTGCATCAAGGGCAAAGCTTCCAACTCCACCAACTCCAAGTAGTATTATTTTTGTATTTAAAAACTTTTCTAAATTATCTTGACCAAATAGTTTAACAGTTCTATCGTATTGCATAAACTTCTCTTTTAAATTTTTTGGGTATTATATCACAAATATTTTAGGGAGAAGTTGATGGATAAAGAGCCTATGACAAATGTCGGTTATGAGAAAATAACTGGCGAATTAAATTTTTTAAAAACTAAAGAAAGACCTGAAACAGTAATTGCATTAGATGAAGCTAGACAATTGGGTGATTTAAAAGAGAATGCTGAATATCATGCAGCAAAAGATAAGTTAAAAATTATCGATTCTCAAATTGCTGAATTAGGAGCGGTTATTTCTAAAGCTGTAATTATCGATCCATCAACTCTTCCACACTCAAAAGTTAGTTTTGGTTCAACTGTAAAGTTGCTTGATGTTGAAACAGATGAAGAGTTTGAATACTCAATTGTTGGTGGTGTTGAATCAAGTGCTGAAAGAGGATATATCTCTTTTAATTCACCATTAGCAAAACAACTTTTAGGAAAAGAAGAGGGTGAAGAGATAACTGCTACTTTACCTGGTGGACAAAAAACATATGAAGTTTTAGAAGTATTTTATAAAGAATTGGAGCTGTAGATTATGAATGTAGCTATTATAGGTGCTAGTGGTTATACGGGTTTAGAGTTAATTAAAATTTTAATTACTCATCCAAAATTTAATATTTCATATATTGCAAATTCAACAGGTGAAATTAATGTTCAAGAATTACATCCAAGTTTAAAAGATGTGATTAATATGGATGTTTCAAAAGTTGATGCTGCCCAAGTTGCAGCTTGTGCTGATTTAGCATTTTTAGCATTACCCCACAAAACTTCAATGGCTTTTGCAAAAGAACTTTTAGCTTTAAATGTAAAAGTTGTTGATTTAAGTGCTGATTATAGACTTGAACTTGAAGCTTATGAAGAACATTATTGTGAGCATGAAGATAAAGAAAATTTACCCCATGCTGTTTATGGTTTACCTGAATATTATAAAAATGAAATTGCAAATGCAAAATTAGTTGCAAATCCTGGTTGTTATCCTACAGCTTCACTTTTAGCTTTATTGCCATTTGCTCAATATCTAAAAGAGGAGAATCCTGTGTTTGTAGATGCAAAATCAGGTATTAGTGGAGCGGGTAAAAAATTAACTGAGCTTAATACATTTTGTCATATAAATGAAAATACGCATGCTTATAATCCTTTTAAACACAGACATATGCCTGAAATTAAAGAAAAAGTTAGACTTTTAAAAGATAAAGATTTATCAATTAATTTTGTTCCTCACTTAATTCCTGTTACAAGAGGTATGTTAGTTTCTGTATTTGCTACACTAAAAGATGAAAATCTTGATGTAAAAGCTATTTTAGAAGATTTTTACAAAGATTGTGAGTTTGTAAGAGTTAGAAATACTCCTGTTGATATTAAATCAACAGCAGGAACTAACTATTGTGATTTATTTGTTGAAAAAAATGGAAATGCTTTATTTATTAATTCTTCAATTGATAATCTTTTAAGGGGTGCATCTTCTCAAGCCGTTGCAAATGCAAATATTATGTGTGGTTTTGAAGAGGGTGTGGGAATTCCTAAAATCGCTTATGTTCCTTAGTCTAAAAGATGATGCAATATTTATTGCAGATGCCCATTTAAACAGTAAAAATTTAGAGTTTGAGTTTTTCTTAGAAAAACTTCACTCTAAAAAAATCACTACTTCTCAACTTATTTTAATGGGAGATATTTTTGATTTTATCTCTGGTGAATCAAAATATTTCATAAAACTATATAAAAAATCTTTAGAATACGGAATGCCTCCTACATCAGGAATTGGAATTGGAATTGATAGACTTGTTATGCTTATTACTAATAAAACTTCAATTCAAGAAGTTCTATTCTTCCCCCAAATGAAACCAGCAAAAAAGGATCCAGATATTTCTGAAGATGCAAAGGTTATTTTAAATAGACTTAAAAATATTGAACAAATTCTTTTAGCAGACTTTAAATCAGAATTTGATTTATCTAATAAGAAATGGGATAAAATTTTAAAAGAACTTAGGGGGAGTGATTTAGTAGATATTTTTAAATCTGATGATGGTAATTTATTCATCAAACCTATTTAATTTAAACCTTTCAATTAAACTAATTAATTTATCTGCATATTTTGGATCTGTGGCGTATCCCGCAGCTTTAAGCCCTATTGCCCATGACTTATAATCTTTTCTATTTAACTTAAATAATGAACTGTATCTGTCCCTTTCAACTAGAAATAAAGAATGGTCTTTATAAGATCTTAAAGGGTTTTTATATGACCTAAAACATTCCGAATCATCTTGACGCAGGGATTGAACCGCCAGATACGCCGCATGT
>JALRJW010000329.1 GCA_023268955.1 Aliarcobacter sp.
GAAATATCAACTTCAGCAGATGGTTCAGTGAATGGGAAAAATGATGGTCTAAATCTAACATCAACATCACCAAACATATGATGTAAAAACTCAACTAATACATGCTTTAAATTTGCAAATGAAATATGATCACCATCTTCAACTACAAGTGCTTCAATTTGGTGGAACATTGGAGTGTGAGTAATATCAAAGTCTCTTCTAAAAACAGTTCCTGGAGCAATCATTCTAATAGGTGTTGATTGACTTAACATCGTTCTAATTTGTACAGGAGAAGTGTGTGTTCTTAATAGTGTGTAATCTTTATTATAAAAAGTATCTTGCATATCTCTTGCTGGGTGATACTTTGGTAAATTTAATGCTTCAAAGTTATGGAAATCATCTTCAACTAATGGACCCTCTTCAACAGCAAAATTAAGGTTTTGAAAATATGTGATAATTCTATTCATCGTTTCAACTACAGGATGTGTTGCACCGCAACTTAATTCATTGTTAAATCTTGTTACATCAATTTTGTCTTTTTTTAAAGTCTCTTCTAAAGCTACTTTATCTAATACAACTTTTTTCTCTTCTAACGCATTGTTTATTGCTTCTTTTTGTTTGTTTAAGTTTTCTGCAAAAGCTTTTTTTTCAGGACCTGGAATATCTTTCATTTTTGCAAATTCTAAAGTTAAAAATCCTTTTTTACCTAAACTTTCAACTCTTATAGCTTCTAATTCATCAAGGTTTAAACAGCCTTGAATCTTATTTAAAATCTCGTCTAACACTAACTTATCTCCTGTTAAATACTAGTAAATTCAGGGATTATACTTAAATCTTTATAAGAGTTTGGTTATAATTTTTTAAACTCAAAATTAAGGAAATTTTATGTGCATTTTTTGTCAAATTGTAGAGGGTAAAATACCAAATAAAACTGTTTTAGAAGATGAAAATTTTTTATGTTTTCATGATATAAATCCAACTAGAAAAGTTCATGTTTTGATTATTCCAAAAGAACATTACAAATCTTTTCAAGAAACACCATCAAATATTATGTGTGACTTAACAGCCTTTGCTCAAAAGTGTGCAAAAGAGTTAAACATAGATGAAAGTGGCTATAGATTAATTACAAATATTGGGGATGACGGCGGACAGGAAGTTCATCACTTACATTTTCACATGATTGGTGGAGAACCTGTTGGAAGACTAGTAAGGTAAATCTATCTAATTCCTGGTCCTATATCCTTAAAAAATATTGCAAATATTCCATCGGTTTCTAATCCAGCTTGTTGATTAAATGCTAGCTTTGCTTGATTGTTAATATATGCAATATTTTTTAAGTCTTTACTTATCATTGATTCTAAAATTCCTCTATTCTTATAGAGTTGTGAATCTTTCTTTATTTCAATTTTAATACCAGGCACTTTTTGATCTGATTGATCATATATGCTCATTTCAACATTCTCATAACCATTTTTTTGAAAACTTATAGCATTATATTTTTTAGAATTGTTTTTAATTATTTGTTCATTGATTTCAGTATCAAAATAGTTTAATTTTGCTAAATCTATGAGTGAAGATTTAATTTTTATATTATTATTAATTGATTTTGTTTCAATCTCTCTATTTTTTAATGCTAAATTCAAACCTAATTTTATTTGGTTAATTTCAAGTAATAGATTGTTCTTTTGAGCCATTGCCTCAATGTTGTTACCAGTAGCTGAAAAACTTTGAAACATATATATAGATGAAGCAATAACAACTAAAAGTATAAGAATAAATTGTGGCATAATAGTATCTTTTAATAATTCTTTAAATAATTAAATTATATTAAAATGGAAATGAAAGTTAAATTAAATAAGTGTAATAATTATTAAAAGTAGAAAGTTAATTTCTACTTTTCGTCAAATGACCCTAAAGCCATTAGTTTATCATATTTTGCTTGGTGTCTTTGGGCAGATGTCATTGCTTTTAACTCTTCAAGGGATTTCATAAAATAGTCACCTAAAGCTTTTATAGCTTCATCTTTTTCTCTATGGGCACCAATTAATGGTTCATCAATTACATCATCAACTAATTTTAATTCTTTTAAATTTTCAGCTGTAATTTTTAAAGCATTAGCTGCTGTTTCTACTTTTGATGGGTCATTCCATAAAATTGCACTACAACCTTCAGGTGAAATAACCGCATAAACAGAGTATCTCATCATAGCTAATTTATCAGCAACAGATATAGCTAAAGCTCCACCTGAACCACCTTCTCCAATTACAACTGAAACAGTTGGAGTTGTAAGGTCAGCAAATTCATAAAGGTTTTTAGCAATTGCTTCTGATTGATTTCTCTCTTCAGCTCCAATTCCTGGATATGCACCCGGAGTGTCAACTAACATTAAGATTGGAATTCCAAATTTGTCAGCCATTTTAGCAGCTCTTAATGCTTTTCTATATCCTTCAGGACTTGGCATACCAAAGTTTCTGTGTAATTTTTCTTTAGTACCTCTACCTTTTTGTTCTCCGATAACCATAACTTTTTGAGTTCCGATATATCCTAAGTAACATACAATTGCATGGTCATCAACATAGTGTCTATCACCATGAATTTCATATGCATCTGTTAATAAACCTTTGATGTAATCCATTGCATAAGGTCTATCTGGATGTCTAGCTAATTGAAGTTTTTGATAGTCACTTAAATTTTTATATGTTTTTTCTACTTCTTTTGATAGCTTTTTTTCTAAAATTTCAACTGCATGTTCATCAGCTTTTGTTTTAGCAATTATAATTTCTTCTTCAATTTTTTGAATTTTTTCTTCAAATGGTAAGTATGTAGCCAATTTTGCCCCTTAATTTAAAAAAAAAGAGCTAGTAAAACCTAGCTCTTTTAGATAGATGAAAATAGATATTTAATTAGTTTTGGTATTTTGTGAAAATAACACAACCGTTAGTTCCACCAAAACCAAAGTTATTACTCATAACTGTTGTTAATTCAGCTTTTCTAGCAACATTTGGAACGATATCTAAATCACAATCAGGATCTTGGTTTTCAACATTGATTGTTGGAGGTAAAATACCTTCATTTAATGCTTTAATAGTCATAATAGCTTCAATAGCACCAGCAGCACCTAAACAGTGACCGTGTTGACCTTTTGTTGAAGATACAGGAGGACAGTTTTCTTTTCCACCAAATAACTCTTTAACAGCTGCTGTTTCATTTTTATCACCAACAGGAGTTGAAGTCCCGTGAGCATTGATATAATCAATTTTTGGAGTTTTCCCTGTTAAAGTTTCAGCCATTGCAATAGCTGCTTTCATAGCTCTTAAAGGACCATCTACAACAGGTGCTGTAATATGGTTAGCATCACCTGATTCACCAAATCCAATTACTTCAGCATAGATTTTAGCTCCTCTTGCAATTGCGCACTCTAAGTCTTCTAAAACTAAAGCACCAGCACCTTCACCCATTACAAAACCGTCTCTATCCATATCAAATGGTCTAGATGCTTTTTTAGGTTCGTCATTTCTTGCACTTAATGCTTTCATTGCAGCAAATCCACCAACACCAGCTTCACATACAGCTGATTCAGCACCAACTACTAAAATTCTATCAGCACCACCTAAAAGAATAGTTTTTGTAGCATCTGCCAAAGCGTGAGTTGAAGCTGCACAAGCAGTTACATTTGATAAACTTGGACCTTTTAAGTTATGCTCAATTGAAATAAATCCACTTAACATATTTACTAATGCAGATGGAATAAAGAAAGGAGAAATTTTTCTAGGTCCTTTAGTTTCACAAGCAATAGAGTTTCTTTGAATAGTTCCTAAACCACCAATTCCAGAAGCTGAAATGATTCCAAATCTTTCAGAAATAGAGTCATCAACTTTTTTATTTTCAGCATTTACATATCCTGAGTCTATCATAGCTTCTAAAGCCGCTTTAATACCTAATTGAATAAATCTATCAGCTTTTTTAACTTCTTTTTTATCCAAATAGCACTTTCCACGCGGCGATGAAATTTCTAATGTGTGTCTAGGCGAAAATATGGCGAATGCCAAG
>JALRJW010000305.1 GCA_023268955.1 Aliarcobacter sp.
AAAGCTCAAAGAAAAGATCAATTAAATCTAAAAACAGTTGGTATTGGGATATATGCTAGAAGTGGAGCCTCAACTGTAGAACTATCAAAAGAAATCAAAAAGAAAATTGAAGAAGTTAAAAAAACTTTGCCAGATGGCTTGGATCTAGAAATTGCTTTTAATAGAGCAACATATGTAGGAGCAGCTATAAATGAAGTTTATAAAACTCTTATTATTGCTTTTGTATTAGTTGTATTAATTATTTATTTATTTCTTGGAAACTTGAAGGCTGTGATAGTGCCAGCAATAGCATTGCCTGTAAGTTTAATTGCATCCTTTCTTGGAATTTATATTTTTGGACTTTCCATAAATATATTTGTTCTCTTAAGTTTTATACTTGCTATAGGAATCATAACAGATGACTCGGTCATTATGACTGACGCAATTTATAGAAGAATAGAAAATGGCGAAACTCCTCTTGTTGCTGCGTATAAAGGATCTAAACAGATTACATTTGCAATTATCGCCACAACCTTAATTTTAATTGCAGTATTTTTACCTCTAATTTTTATAGATATTTAAATCAAATTAAAATCATACCTTTAAATGGTACTACGTCAAAAGAGCATATGATTGAAGACTTGGATTTTTTAAGTTTTTAGCTTACTAAAGAAGAGATTAGTAGTATTAATAATCTTTTATAAGAAAGTAGATTAGTTAATCTACTTTTTAAATTTTAGGGTAAATACAGCACCATTTTCATTATTTGAAGCTGTTAAAATTCCATCACAGTTTATTTCTATAATTCTTTTAGCAAAATATAAACCTAGTCCTGTTCCATTTTTTTCTGTTTTTGTTGAAAAATAAGGGTCAAATATTTTATTTAATACAGATTTAGGTATTCCCCCGCCATTATCTTCAATACTTAAATTAAGATAATCGTTTTCATCTTTATAAGTTTTAATATTTATTTGAGGATTTTCTATTTCATTGTTTATTAAAACCTCTTCAGCATTTTGTAAAATAGTTAATATAACTTGAGTAACTTCATTTTCAAATGTTTTAAAAGTTTCATCGCATGTAAGTTCTTTATTTATTTTTATATTTTGATAAGTTAAAGAGTCTTCAATAATATTCAAAGATTTTTCAACAAGTTTTTCTAAACATGTTTCCTTTTTTTCTTTGTCTTCTTTGTAAAAATCCCTAAAGTCATTTATGGTTTTGCTTAAATGTGAAGTATAAGTATAAACTTCATCCATAGCTTTTGCAACTTCATTAGGATTTAAATCTCCAATCATAGATTTTAATTTAACATATTCTGTGGAAGCGGATATTGCTGTTAATGGCTGTCTCCATTGATGTGCAATCATATTTAATAATTCACCCATTTGAGCAAGTTTTGATTGTTCTTGAATAAATTTATCTCTCATTTTAATTTGTGTTAAATCAACAAACGTAACAATAGTGAAATATTGAGCATTTCTAATGATTTTCTTACCACTTATTAAAGCTGGAAAATTTTTATTAGCAAGATTTTTTATTTCTATTTCATAGGGAATATATTTAGAATTATTTAGATTTCTTTCAAATTCTTTTAAATCAATTTCATCTATAAAATTTGTAAGATGAATATCTTGAGCTTTGTAATCTTCTTTAATTTTAAGCATATTTAATCCAGATTGATTAATTTTTACTAGATTATATTTATTATCAAAAATAGCGATAGTTTCGATAGCTGTATCAATTAAAGCTGAGAAGTTCTTATTTGAGTTTTTTAATTCCTCATTTTGTTCTTTATATTCATTTGTTTTTTTCTTAACTTCTTCCATAAGTTTTTCGTTATATTTTGATAGTAGTTTTTGTCTATAGAAAATAGCAATTAAAATTATCAAAGATAAAGGAATTAGTTTTTGTAAAATTGAGTAATTCAATTCAAGTTTTATATTATCAAGTTCTTCTTGTGAATAGAATATAAAGTTTTCTATTAAATCTTGTTTTTGCTTTAAAGTATAATTTTCTTTAGTTAAAACATCTATTTGTCTATATAAAAACATTTCATCAATAGAACCTATGTCATACATTTTAGGCATAATTAATCTTTGAGTGTAAAGGGCTTCATTTTCTAAAAAATCTTTTGAAAGATTTTGAGAATTGTATTTTTTTAAAATGATGTCTATAATTTCATCGGGATTATTTAAAGCATATTCCCAACCTTTATTACTAGCTTCTTTAAATCTTTGAGTTCTCTCTCTATACTCAATTGACTCATGAACTGAAGTAAATAATTCAAGTTGTAAGTTAAAAATACCAAAATCACTTGGATTAATGATATTGTATTTAACACCTAATTTATCAAGTTTATAAGGTTGGTCTGAAATAAATGCAGTCATTGCATCTACTTTGTTATCAGCAAAATCTTGGACATTAAAAGTATGTGGGATTAAATTTAAATTCTTAGTATTAATATTTTGGAGTGAAAAAATATAATTGAAATTCAAATCAAAATCTTCTTGTCCAGCTGCCATTATTTTTTTACCCAATAAATCTTTAGGATATCTGATTTCAGGTTTTGTAATTAATACAAGGGCAGATCTTTTAAAATATGAAGATATAAGATTTAATGGTTTTTTATTAATTGATTCAAGTAAAATATTTGAGTTGTAAATTCCATAATTAGATTTATTTTTTAATATGTCTTCAATGATGTTTTGTCCAAATTGATACTCTTTTAGTTCAACATCTAAACCAGCTTGTTTATAATACCCTTTTTCAAGAGCAGCTATAAACCCTGCAAATTCAAATTGATATTTCCAATGTAGTTGTAAAGATACTTTTTCTAAATTTGATTGAGAAAATAATATATTAGTGAAAAATAGTAAAAAAATAATAAGTTTTTTCATTAGTGTCCAAAAAATTCTAAAGTGTGCAAATAATATCAAAAATGTTATAATAAACCAAAATTTAATGGAACAATTATGAAAAAAATTTATATTGCAGGCTTTGATGTTTTCTTAAAAAACGCAGTTGAAGATTTAAATCAAAAAAAAGAACTGTGCTCAAAATATGGTTTTATAGGAATGATACCCTTTGATGGTAATGTAGATTTTACTAAATCAAATGAAAATATTAGAAAAGATATCTATGTAGAAAATATAAAAATGATTGATAAATGTGATATCGTAATAGCTAATATGAACAACTTTAGACACAATGAAGTAGATAGCGGTACAGTTTTTGAAATAGGGTACGCAACAGCCTTAAATAAAGAGGTTTATATTTTTTCAAGTGATAATAGAACTGTTGTTGAAAAAACAAAAGAGTGTGATGATAAAACTTATGAAGAAAATGGTATGTTTTATGATAGAAATCATATGTTAATAGAGGGTTTTGACTCTAAATTTAACATAATGATTAATGAATCTTCAAAATTTATACATGGGGATTTTGAAGATGTTTTAAAAGAGTTAGTAAAATAGATGTAATCTATTTTACTTCAATTCCATAATTAGCTAATAATTCAATCCAAGATATAGAATTTCCATCTTTATCAAATAAAGCAGGAGTTCCTTGAACACCAAGTTGTAATCCTAATTGAGTCTGTTCTTCAATAGATGCGTAAATTTCATTTAATTTTTCAGAAGGAATATCTCTGTTTTTAAAATTTTCACTATCTTTTGTTGTGTTTAACATAGCTTCAATTTTAGCTTCAGGAGTCTCTTGACTCATAATAAATGCAGATAAATCCTTAGCATTTTTGTGAAATTCTAAAGGATAGAAAAATACTTTGATTTTTACTTTGTCTTCAATTTCTTTAAAATAAGACTCAAATTTTTTGCAGTAAGGGCATTCAGGGTCTGTAAATAAAACTAACTCATTTGAACCTTTTCCAAATGTTAAAGCCTCTTTACCTTGTGTGATTGATAAATCAACAGGTGCAGTTAATTTTTTACCTGTTTGTGTATTAATAACATCCCCAGAGATTAAATATTTTTTGTCTTTTGTTAGGTAAATTGTATTTGGATTATCTTGTACTTTAATGTTTAAAAAATATAAAGTTCCTAAATCATGACCATTAACAATGTCAATGTTTACTCTTTTAAATAATTCTAAATCTTTAAATTCTTTTAAAGTATCTTCACTTAATTGTGTTGAAGCATTTAAAAATAATGCTATCGAACTAACCGCTAAAATTGACTTGCTTAAACTTTTTAACATAATTATCCTTGACTATTTACAATATATATGTAGAAGTTTATTTAAATATAATTAATAAATAATTAACTAAATGTCAAGATATTACAAAGATTTTAATAATTCAAAAAAATCTTTCATGTTAATAGGTTTACCATACTTTTTTAGATAAGTAATTTCATTTAATTCATCATTGTATTGGTTAGTATTTCCAGTAGTTATAATGCATTTTATTTCAGGTTTATGAGCATTAATATTTTTTATTAATTCTACACCATTCATAACAGGCATATTTAAGTCGGTAATTAATACATCAAAATTATTTTTTAAACAATAATCCAATGCTAGTTGCCCATTTTCAAAAGATTTTACGTCTGGAAAAAATAAAGATAATGTTTCAGCAAAAATTTCTCTTAAATCATTTTCATCTTCAACATAAACAATTTTTAATTCTTTATTCAATAATTAGCCTTAATTTATGATTCTTTGTGTTTTGTATTATATTCTTTTTATATATATTTTTCAAGAAATTAACATATAAATTATATAGGTTGTTATAAAAGAGAATAGAATTCCATATCCAACAATAGCAGAACTAAGTCTTGGGGCTAATCCTGCCATAGAAGCAATTGCTCCTGCTGTTATCATAGGTGCCATTGCTGATTCCATTATCGAAACATCAGCTGCTAAATTATCCCATCCAAATATAAAACAAATAACAAAAGCTATAAATGGAGCAATTATTAATTTTATGAATAAAGAAACACTAAAAGGTTTTAAATCCTCTTTTGGAAGTTTTAATTGAAGTTGTAAACCAACAGCAACTAAAGCTAAAGGTACAATTGTTACAGCAAAACCTTCTAAAACTTTTGTAATCGTTGGATTAAATTCAACACCAATTAAACATAGAGCTAATACTAAAGCCCAAACAGGTGGGAAAGTTAATATTTTAAAAGTGATTATTTTAAATGATACTTCACTTTTACTTGAATAATATGAAGCAATAAAAGTTCCATAGGTTGCTAAAGCTATAAAAGTTCCTAATTGGTCATAAACAAGAACATAGGGTAGGGCTGTTTCACCCATATATGCGTTGATAATTGGAATACCTAAAAATGATGAGTTATTTAAAACAGTAACTAACATCAATGAACCTTCAACTTCCCTAGAAAAATTGAAGAATTTTGAAGCCAATAAAACTAATATGGCACTAAAAATCATTACACTCCATGCAATCACAATTGGAATTACAGCTTCAATGGAAAATGTTAATTTTGGAATTTGAATTAAAATCATTGCAGGAAGTGAAATATAAATAACAAATTGATTTAAAATAGTAGAAGCATTTTGTGGAAATACATTTGTTCTTCTTATAATGTATCCAATTAAAATAGCAAGTAAAATAAGTATAAAATTTTCCATAAAGTAATAAACCTTTCTAATTTGGCTGATTTTATCATAACTGTTATGATTTTTTAATGATAATTTGATATAAATTTACTTTAAAGAATATTTTTTACAAAGGGATAAAAATGGAAAAAACTTTTATGGAAGCAATGGATTTTAGACATGCTTGTAAAACTTTTGATGAAACAAAAAAAGTTAGTGAAGAAGATTTAGAGTTTATTTTAGAAACAGGAAGAAAATCGCCATCATCATTTGGTATGGAGCCTTGGAAATTTTTAGTTATTACAAATGATGAACTACGAGAAAAAATTAGACCACTTTGTTGGAATCAACCACAAATAACTACTTGTTCTCATTTGATTATTGTTTTAGCAGCAATTGAAGATGTGAAACCTGAAAGTGGAACACCTTTAAGAAAATTTTCAAGAAGAGAAATGCCACAAGAAAAATTAGATTTTTACGTTAATATTTATTCTACTCACTTAAAAGATACACTAAGTAGCGATGAAAATGTTTATTCATGGACAGCAAGACAAACTTATATAGCTTTAGGAAATATGATGACAGCTGCTGCAGTTAAAGGAATTGATACTTGTCCAATTGAAGGGTTTGAAAAAGAGAATCTTGAATCACTTTTAGAACTAGACACAACAAAATATCAAGTTGCATGTTTACTTCCTGTAGGATATAGAATTAATCCACAATCAACTCAATTAAGAGAAAACTTAGAATCTATAGTTGAATATATAAGATAATTTAAACTTAATATTAAAATTATTTTTACGATACTTTTAGTTATTTAATTGTAGCTAAAAGTATCATCTAATCTTAAAATTAATATTATTTAACACAAAATCTTCCATTTTTAAAGCTTTAATAAAATTATTTATGTATAATCCCGAACTTTTTTAAAATTCATATAAGGTATAGATTTGAAAAATACAATTGTTTCGGAAACTGATTTAAAAGGTGTTATTACATTTGCAAGTGAAAGCTTTTGCAGATCAAGTGGTTATACAAAAAAAGAACTAATTGGTGCAAATCATTCAATAGTAAGACATCCTGACAATCCAAAAGAATTTTTTGAAAAATTATGGATTGAATTAAAGCAGGGAAAGACATGGAAAGGTGTAATAAAAAACAAAAACAAATATGGTGGAACATATGAAGTTAATGTAACTATTGGACCAAAATACTCAAAAAGAAATGACCTTATTGGATATTATGCCTTAAGACATGAAGTTGATAATGTAATCAATCTTAAGCAAAATAAACTTGATGAAGCTTTTATAAAATATACAAAGATTTTGGATAATATCACATCTGCTGTATTAATTTTAGACATTGATGATAGAGTACTAGATTATAATAACTATTTTTTAAAAATGTTTAATATTGATTATATAAAAGTATCAAAATTTAAATTTGCAAATATCTATTGTGACAATAAAGAGTATGAAAAGTATGAAAGATTTAAAGATATTCCTACAACACTAAGAACAAAACCTATAATCACAGATTTCAAAAGAAAAGATGGAGAAGTTTTTAAAGTAGAGCTTTCTTATGTGCACCTTGATGCTTATCAAATAATGATAAACATCAAAGATATAAGTTCTTACATTAATTTATCAGATAATATTGAAGAGCTTAAATAAGAGCCTTCAACATTATTTAAATGAAAATAATCTCCACAAATTCCAAGTTTACAGTTTTCATCAAAATAATATGGTATGTCTAAACTTGTTTTTGCAAAACCATATTTCCATAAATGAGGAACTGTTTTAAAAACAGAAATTTCATTTAAACTTTTATCATTTATGTTTTCTTTAAAAATTTCAAAAATTTCCTCTTTAGATTTGTTATTGTTTTGGTTTGCAAATTCACTACTAGAATGAATTACATAGGAAGAAAAATCTTTATAATAATATTTTTTAGAGTTATCAATGACATCTTTTACAATCTCATTTTCATATAAGATATTTTCATTTAATTTTATTTCATCATTTGAATGTAAAATTAAAGTAAATACACTGTCATATTTAACTTCTTGAAGTTGAGATTTGATTTCTTCTTCAAGTTTTATATCCATTTCTAGAATCTGAATAGCCGGAATTGTTAATAATAAAATATCAAAATCATCATATTTATTTTGATTTTCATCTTCTAAAATCCATTTTTTGTTTTCAAAAGAGGCTTTTGTAATTCTTGTTTGTGTAACTAAATCCTCTTTTTCAATTAAAAATGAACATATTTTATTAATTCCATTTTTAGGTAAAAATGTATCGTATCTGTTCTTTAAAATATTTTCACTTGATAAATATAAACAAAAATCTTTTAACTCATCTGTATGTGGCATTAAAAATGGTGCACCATGGTCAATAAATTTTGTCTCTTCTTTAAAGTTAATATATTTTGTGCTAAGTCTTCCACCTGTACCTCTAGATTTTTCAAAAATAGTGATATTTTCGTATTTTTCTTTTAAATTAAAATAGAGATTACAACCGCTAACTCCAGCCCCAACAATAGCTATTTTCATAAAATAAATTCCTTAAATTTTATTTGTAAATTAGTTTTAAAATACCAAAGGCAAAAACACCTAAAGCAATCTCTTTTAAATCTTTATCATATAAAAGCATGAATATTGATGTAAAAATTAAAGCTAAAGATATATTAAAAGATTTTAAATAATCCTTTAATTCTTTTTTTAACCAAGATATTTGATTTTTAGATAGTTCAATTTGAAGTTCATTATTGTTTGCTTTTTTAATAGTTGATTTTAAATCTTTTATGAAAAATGGTAAATCTTTTATTTCATCAAAGATAGTTTCACATATACTCTCTTTTGCTCCAAGTGCTTTTGGTAGGTTATTTTGCAATATTGGTAAAATATCTTTTACACCATTAAAATTTTCAATGTAAGTTGTTCCTAAACCTTCAACAATAGCACTAACTCTTAAGATATAAATAGCATCACTAGGTAATTTAAAGGGCATCTTTCTTGTACTCTCTAAAACTTCAAATGCTAACTTTTGCATTGATTCACTATCAAGGTTATTGTTGGAAAAAATATCAAACATTTTGTTTGTAAACTCTGCTAATTCATCACTTGGAGCTTCATAAGCTACAATTCCTAATTTCTTTGAAGCTTGAATATACTCTTCAAAATTTTGCTCATTTGCTGCTTTTATTAGTTCAATTATTGCTATTCTTGAATTATTTGGAACAGTTTTTACCATTCCAAAATCAAGCATTATAATTTCACCTTTAGAATTAACTAATATATTTCCAGGATGAGGGTCTGCATGAAAATAACCGTTTATTAGCATTTGGTCGGTGTAAAAATCAACTAAATCAGAGATTATTTTTTTGAAATTGATATTATGTTTAAATATATTTTCTTTATCATCAAACCTAAATCCCTCTTCAAAACTCATAACAATTGCACTGTTGCAACAAAACTCTTCATAAGGTTTTGGAAAATGGATATTTTTTGATTCATAAACTTTTGAAAATTTCTTAAGATTATTAAGTTCTGTCGTAAAATTCACTTCATCTTTTATCATTTTAGAAAATTCACTTACAACTGCATCTATTGAATTTTTCGTATAAAAAGAGAATAGTGGTCTAAAGAGTCTATTAAAAAAATTTAAAATATTTATATCTGCATTTACTCTTTTTTTTATATCTTTTCTTCTTAGTTTAACAGCAACTTTTGTATTATCTTTTAAGTGTGCCACATGAACTTGCCCAATTGAAGCACAAGCAATTGGATTATCCTCAAAAGATTTAAAGGGGCTGTATTTAAAAGCGCCATTAAATACATTTTTAAAATCTTTTTGATTCATAGGTGGAAGTTGGTCATGGAGTTGTTTTAATTCATCTAAATATTCAACACTAAAAAAATCAGCTCTAGTTGCTAAAACTTGAGCTAGTTTTATAAAGCTAGCACCAAGATTAATAATATATTTTTTTAATGTTTTTGGTTTTAGTGGTTTTATAAAGAAAAAAGATTTTTTTCTTTTAAAAACTAAATAAATAGTTAATAGTATTAAAAAGATTTTGTATACCCTAAAAATAGAGTAATACTTAAAAAAGTTAAGAAGCTTTTCTATTTTTTATCCCTATTTAATTGTTCAAGTAATTCATTTTTGAATTTATCTAAATCATCTTTTGTAACTAATCCTAATTCATCAATAATCTCTTTTAAATGAGATTTTATTTGTTCTTTAATTTTTTCGTCATGTTCCTTACCTTTTTGCTCTAAGCTTGAAACAAAACTTTTAAC
>JALRJW010000023.1 GCA_023268955.1 Aliarcobacter sp.
ATGCTGAGGCGCAAACATAAAGCCGACTCCCACCTCATCAATACAGCGAGCCACCTGCTCTGGGTTCAGCGCCAAGTGATTTTTCACTATTTACCGCTGATTGAAGTACGGATTTTGCCGTAAGTAACCTTAAATATAAAAGCCTTCCAATTTTTTGATTTAAGTAATTATCTAACTCTAATATGGCTTTATTTAAGCTCTCTTTACTTCTAACTATTCCAGCATTATCCCACATAATTCTTCTTAGATGATCTTTGATATCTTCATCATTTTTTTCATTTCTAACATAAGTTTTTATCTCTTTTGTGTAGTTTTTGAAATCAATTTTTAAATCTTCTTTTAATGAACTTTCAATTGCAATTTGAGAAAAAACCAATCCTTCTAAAAGTGAATTCGAAGCTAATCTATTAGCTCCATGAACTCCCGTGCAAGCACTTTCACCAACTGCGTAAAGATTCTTCATTCCTTTTACTTTTGCATCTAGTGTTGTTTCAATTCCACCCATACAGTAATGAAATGCTGGAGAAATTGAAACCTTTTCTTGTGGTAATTCATGACCTAAAGATTTTAAATTTGCGTAAATATTTGGGAATCTTTTTCTAAATTGTTCAGGTTCAAACTGCTCAAAAGATAAATATACAGCTTTTCCTGTTCTTTGATTGTAGTCATAAATTGATCTACTAACCACATCCCTTGGTGCTAATTCTCCATCTTCATGATAATCAAATAAAAATCTTCTATTATCATCATCAACAATATAAGCACCCTCACCTCTTAAAGCTTCTGATAATAAAGGTTTTCTAGCAAAAGATGTTCCTCTTACAACTGTTGGATGAAACTGAGTCATTTCCATATCTTTTAAAGATAAACCTTTCTCTAAAATAATACCTTGAAGCTCACCTGCTATAACAGTTGAATTTGTATGGTACTTATATAAAGCACCTATTCCACCACTTGCAATAATAGTATTATGGGCATAAGCAACTTCAATTTCAGTCTCACTTACAAAATACTCAACTCCATAACAAATATCATCTTGAATCAATAAATCACAAACAACAATATTATCTTTTAATTCATGTTGATTTTTACTCATTAAAAACTCATGAATCATTTTTCCAGTTGCATCACCATCTGCGTGCAAGATTCTGCTTCTACAATGTGCCGCTTCTTTTGTGTAAGCTAATTCATTTTTAGCATTTAAATCAAACTGCATTCCAGCTTTTATTAAATTTGGAACAGCATCAATTGATTTTTCACTAAGAAGTCTTACAGCTTCTTCATTGTTATGATTTGCACCAGCAATCATAGTATCATTAACATGATCTTCAATATCACTTTCATCAACAGCTTTAGCTATTCCACCTTGAGCCCAATAAGTATTGCAATTCCAAGGATTTTTTTTGCAAAGTATTAAAACTTTTTTATCTTTAGGAATTAATCTTGCTGCATTTAGTCCAGCAATACCCGTACCAATGATTACATAATCATAAATTTTCATTTTTTTGTTTCGTTTTGAGTGTAAGTTGGGTTATCTTTATACCCACAACCACTAAAAGATAAAATAAATAGTGATATAATAGTCGCATGAAAAATATGCTTGAAATAATTAAACATTTAAAATCTAATCCTCAGTTTAGTAAAATCAACTCTTCACAAGCTATTGATAAGTTTGTAACTCTTCTTCCAATGAAACTTAGTAAAGGTGTAAAATTTGGATATGTAAAAAATAATATACTATTTTTTGTACTTACACATCCCGTATTTAAAATGGAGTTTGAGTATAACAAAGCCCTTATAAAATCATTATTAAAAACATATAAAGAAATTCAAGTAGAAGATGTAAAATTTTTTGTGACAAATGTTATTGAAAAAAAAGAAAATAATGAAAAAGTTGTAGAATTTTACGAAGAAAGATCTTATGGAATTTTTGAGAATAAAGTTAAAAATCCAAAACTAAACAAAAAATTTGAAGAGATAAGAAATCTTATAAAAAAGTCTTAAATAACTTTTCCCTTTGCTTGTAATCAGGACAATATTCACAAACTAAATTCCAAAAATCTCTTGAATGATTTTTATGCTTTATGTGTGCTAATTCATGAATAACAACATATTCTACAATTTCTAAAGGGTATTTCATCAGTAAATAGTTAAATTTTAATTCATTTTTAAAATTACATGAACCCCATGTTCTTTTATTTTTTCTAAAAGAAACTTTTGTTGGAAATAGTTGCATTTTTTTTGAAAATTTTTCAACTAGAAAATTTATATATTCATTTGCTTGAAATTTATAAAATTTATCGCAAGATTTTTCATCATATAAACCATAAAGCTCTTTTTTACATGTTTTACCAAAATATAAAAATTCATCATCTTGAAGTTTTATTTGATTTAGATTTTTTAATTTTTTATAAATCCAATCTTCTTTCTTTTCAATAAAACTTTTTGCATCAAGTGGTGTGAAATATTTTCCAGCTTTTATGTGAATATTTTCATCATCAATAACTTTTAAGTAAAGATTTTTAATTGTCTTTTTATTTTCAAAAGTAACATTTATTTCTAATTCTTTTACACTGGTTTTAAACTGCAAACTATTCCTTAAGCATAGGTTAGATATAATCCCGAACTATTATATCAAAAGTATATAGATTACTTTACTTTACAAGGAAAAAAGTTAATGAAAATTGCAAAAAGAATGGAGAATTTATCTCCTTCAGTTACTATGGCAATTACTGCCTTAGGAAGAGAATTAAAAGCTCAGGGAAGAGATATACTTAGTTTTAGTGCTGGAGAACCAGACTTTAACACACCAGAAATAATCAAACAAGCTGCTATACAAGCTATTATTGATGGTCATACTAAATATACAGCCGTAGAAGGTATTCCTGAAACCAAAAAAGCAATTATCGAAAAACTAAAAAGAGACCATGGTATCCAATACAATATCGATAATATCATTATCAGTAATGGTGCTAAACACTCTTTATTTAACTTATTTCAAGTATTAATCGAAGAAGGTGATGAAGTTATAATTCCTGCGCCTTATTGGGTTACTTATCCAGAGCAAGTTAAATATTCAGGTGGAATACCTGTTATTATTCAAACAGATGACAAAGCAAACTTTAAAATTACGGCTGAACAATTGAAAGCTGCGATTACACCTAAAACAAAAGTTTTACTTTTAAATTCACCTTCTAATCCATCTGGTTCTGTTTATTCTAAAGAGGAACTTGAAGCTATTGCAGAAGTTTTAAAAGGTACTGATATTTTTGTATTCTCTGATGAAATGTATGAAAAAATCATGTATGATGGTAAAAAATTCACTACTTGTGCTGAAATTTCAGAAGACATGTATCAAAGAACTATTACAATCAATGGATTAAGTAAATCTGTTGCTATGACAGGGTGGAGATTTGGATATGTTGCAACTCCAAATGTAGCTTTAGTTAAAGCTATGACAAAACTTCAAGGTCAAGTAACGTCAAATGTAAACTCTATTACTTTATGGGCTGCAATTCCTGCACTTATGGGTGAAGCTGATGAAACTATCGAAATGATGAGAGTTGAATTTGAAAAAAGAAAGAATATCGCTGTAGAATCATTTAATGCAATTAAAGGTTTATCTTGCGTAGATCCTGATGGAGCTTTCTATTTATTCATCAATATTCAAGGCGTAACTAACGACTCTGTAAAATTCTGTGAAGAATTATTAGAGCAAAAAGGTGTAGCTTTAGTTCCTGGTTTAGCATTTGGAACAGAAGGCTATGTAAGATTCTCTTTTGCAACTGATACAGCAAGTATCATTGAAGGTATTAAGAGAATTAAAGAGTTTGTAGAAAATAAATAATATGACTCTTCAAAGAAAAGCCACAGTAATATCTTCTAGCGTTGCTGCACTTCTAACATTAATGAAATTAGTGATTGGAATTGCAAGCGGTTCAGTTGCTGTTTTAGCATCTGCTGTTGATTCTGTTTTAGATATGTTTGTATCGTTGTTTAACTACTTTGCAATCTCAAATTCAGAAAAACCAGCTGATAAAACTTTTAATTACGGAAGAGGTAAAATTGAAGCCTTGGCTTCTGTAATTGAAGGTACAATTATTACTATTTCTGGGCTTTTCTTACTTTATCAAGCAGTTGATAAAGCTATAAATGGTGAAGTATCACAATATTTAGATATCTCTATTTATGTAATGATTGCTTCACTAATTATTACTGTTTCTTTAGTTGTTTTCTTAAATTCTATAGCTAAAAAAACAAACTCAATGGTTATAAAAGCCGATGCACTACACTATAAAACAGATGTTTTTAGTAATGTTGCTGTTTTAGTTTCACTTCTATTAGTTAGTTTTACAGGATATGAAATCATTGATGTTTTTGTTGGTGGTGGTATTGCTTTATACATTATTTATTCTGCTTATGAATTAGTTCATGAAGGTGTATTAGTTCTACTTGATAGAGCTGTTGATGAAGAGATAACTGAAAAAATTGAAAGAATCATTAAATCAAATGATAGAGTAAATACATTCCATTTATTAAAAACTAGAGAAGCTGGACATCAAACATTTGTTGAAGTTCACTTAGTTTTTGATTGCTTAATCACTCTTATGGATGCCCATAGAGCAAGTGATGATATTGAAGAAAAAATCAAAAGAATTGATCCAAAAAGAGATTGGATAATCAATATTCATATGGATCCATATGATGATTTTTTAATCAATCAAGAAGATAATAATCTAGTTTGCTCTACTAAAATTTAAAGTTTAAATAAATAGTTACTCTAACTATAATAAACTCTGCATATATAGATGAAAATGAATCAATATTTAGCGATATTTTCGCTACTTTACTACAATAAATTATATGGAGTTTCCTTAAATACATGGCACTAATAGACTTACAAAACATTTCAAAACAATACGACACAAAAGTTATTTTAAAAGAGGTTAATTTTACTCTACTTGAAGGGCAAAAAATTGCCGTTATCGGTCAAAATGGACAAGGTAAATCTACGCTTTTCAAAGTAATTATGGGAATAACCGAACCTGACAGTGGTGAAATATCTATTGATAAATCAATTAAAATTGAGATGCTAGATCAACAACCAAAATTCAAAACAAATACTACTGTTAGACAAGCGATTGAAGATCAACTTGTTGAAATCAAAAATGCAAAAACTGAATATGAAAAATTAACTTTAGAACTTGCTACAAATTATGAAAATAAAGAACTATTAAATAGACAAAGTGAACTTGCCACTTATATTGAATTTCACAATGCTTGGGATATTGATAATACAATAGAAAGAGTTTTAAAAGAGTTTAAATTAAAAGAATACGAAAATAAAGATGTAAACCTTTTAAGTGGGGGTGAGCAAAGAAGAGTTAGCTTAGCAGGATTAATTCTAAAAAAACCTGATGTTTTATTACTTGATGAGCCTACAAATCACCTTGACGTTTATATGGTTGAGTTTTTAGAAAGTTTATTGACTAAAAATAATTTCACCCTGCTATTCATCTCTCACGATAGATATTTTATTGATAATATTGCAACAAATGTTGTTGAAATTGATGGTGGCGTTTTAAGAAATTTCAATGGTGGTTACTCTAAATATCTTGAACAAAAACAACAAATTCTTGAAGGAATGCAAAAAGACCATGACAATTTAATAAGACTTGTAAAAAGAGAAGCACATTGGATGCAACGTGGAGTTACTGCTAGAAGAAAAAGAAATGAAAGAAGAAAAGCTGAATATTTTGATTTAAAGAAAAAAGCAAAATCTAATCCAGCGCTTATCAGAAAAATGAGCTTGGAGCTTCAAAGGGAACAAAAGTCATTTAATACTGAAGAGAAACAACAAAATAAGAAGAAAATGCTTTATGAATTAGATGATATTTGCAAATCTTTAGGTGATAAAATGCTTATTAAAGATTTTACAACTAGAATATTACAAAAAGACACCATTGCTATAGTTGGTCCTAATGGTTCAGGTAAATCTACAATGTTAAAAATCTTTATGGAAAAACTCCAAATTGATGCTGGGAAATTCAAAAAAGGTGATTTTGAAATAGGATATTTCGACCAACAAAGAGAGATGTTAAGCGATAATAAAACTATTATGGAAACATTCTGTCCAAATGGTGGGGATAGAGTTATTTTAGATGATGGAAGAAATATGCATGTATTTGGATATTTGAAAAACTTCCTTTTCCCAAAAGAGTACCTTGATAAAAAAATTGGTGTGTTAAGTGGTGGAGAGAAAAATAGAGTTGCATTAGCATTACTTTTCACTAAAAAAGTTGATTGTTTAATTTTAGATGAGCCAACAAATGACTTAGATATACCTACAATCAATATCTTAGAAGAGTATCTTCAAAACTTTCAAGGGGCTTTAATATTTGTAAGTCACGATAGATATTTTGTTGATAAAATAGCTAAAAAACTTTTTGTATTTAAAGGAGAAGGTTTAGTTGAAGAGAGCTTCCAACCATATACAGAGTATCTTGAAATTGAAAAAGAAATTATAGAATTGGAAGCTTTTGAAAAAGAGATTTCAAAAGAAGAAAAGCAAAAAGAACAAAAACAGGAAACTCAAGGGACTAAAAAACAAACAAAATTATCATATAAAGATCAAAGAGAATATGATTCACTTCCAGATGAAATTGAAGAACTTGAAGTAAAAATTGAAGAACTAAATTCATGTTTAATGGACCCTGAATGTTATACTCAAAGAGGGATTGTAGCTGTTTCTGATGAACTTGATAAAACAAAAGTTACTTATGAACAAAAAGTTGAGAGATTTTTAGAACTAGAAGAACTTGTTGAGAGTTTTAAAAGTTAAAAAAATATAAAATACATTATAAATAATTATTAAAAAAGGTAATTTATGGGATTAAAAGAGCAATTAAAAGAAGATGTTAAAACTGCAATGAGAGAAAAAGATGTTGTAAAAAGAGACTCAGTTAGAGCTATTAATACAATGATCAAGCAAATTGAAGTTGATGAAAGAAGAGAATTAAGCGATGAAGAGATTGTTAAAATAATCCAAAAAGGTATTAAACAAAGAGAAGAAGCAATTGTACAATATCAAAATGCAGGAAGAGATGATTTAGTTCAAAAAGAACAAGAACAAGCGGACGTTTTTAAAGAGTATTTACCAAAGCAACTAAGCGATGAAGAACTTGAAACTCAATTAAAAACATTGATTACAGAAATTGGTGCCCAAACTATAAAAGATATTGGAAAAGTAATGGGGCAAGCTAGCAAAAAATTTGCAGGTGTTGCTGATGGAAAAAGAATAAACGAAACTGCGAAAAAATTACTATCTTAATATTAAAATTGGATAAAGACGAGACAAAATGTCTCGCCTATTATCTAATTTGAACTTTTTCCTGCCCAAGCCTATATAGGGCAAAAAGTTCTATAATATGGTAGCTAAATAGTATCATAATAAAATAAGTGCACTTTTTGATACACTTAATTTGTTTTTTTAGTATGACTAATATTTAAATATTAAGGCTAAACAATGACTACTCAAATCCAATTAAACAAAAACTTATGGACTAACTGCGACTTAGAATCTGCAAAAAACAATTTACAAGGTGTTATCTCTTTACTTGATGCAATGACTGTTTCAAATAATAGTGAACATATCTTTCATAATAATGGAACTTCAACATTATCAAATATTTTATTTGATGTACTTTTTGAATTAGATAAATTCTTAGTTGCTTATTGTGGAGAAAAATCTGTTGAGTTATCATCTATAAATTTAGAGAAGATTAGGGATATTATCAATAAGTAGTAACAAGGGTATTTTAATACCTTTGTTTAATATCAATACAAATATACTAGAACAGTAAAACTTTTAATTTTAGCTAGGGTTACAATGCTTAAAATAGACATTTGGTTTACAGTTCACATTAAGTTCGCAACTATCTTGAAGATACCATACAATAGTAATTCTTGTGTTCGCATTTTATTCTCAAAAGTTTTAAATTGAAATCGCACTAAACTCTGATTTATAGTAGTTCCAATAACACTTAATTTACTCCTTAAACTCTTTATTATCGACCCTATTGTTTCCTATAACTATTTGGTCTTAAATTCTATTTTATGGTATTGATAAAGGTCTAAAATATTTTCGCATTTGTATATTATAGCTTTGAAAAATTGGTAGTTTTTATTTGCGAAAGTTTTACTATAAACTTGGTTTTATAGATGTCTAAATGGCTAAATTAACATTCTTGTTTTATAATGTCGATTAAATAATAAGGACTAATAAAAATGGAAGATTATCTTGTCTATGGAATTGTTATAGTTGCAATTTATTTTATGATTAAAAAACTATTAAATAAAAATAGTGGCTGTGGTTGTGGGGGAAGTAATAATTGTTCTAAAAAGTAAATACTAATTTTAGCCTTGTCTTTTTTGTAACTTAGATAAAAATCAAATTCTAAGACAATAGCTGTTTAAATTTAATCATAAATTAAGTTCTAGAATACATTTATGAGTCTTTGTTTTGTTAATATTTTTATAATAGGACACAAATGAATAGAATTAATAAAAAAGTTATACTTTTAGAAGATAACAAAGATTTAAGCCAACAAACAAAAAAGCTTTTAGAAACAATATTTCTTAATCCAGTTAGAGTATATTCTTCAGTAGATGAAGCACTTGAAGGATTTATGGAAAATTTACCTGATTTAATTGTTTGTGATATACAAGTAATTGGAGATCAAAATGGTTTAGACTTTATTGAAAAAGCAAAAATACTAAAATCTAATGTTAAATCATTAATCATATAAGCTTATAATGATGATATTCATTTAAACAGAGCAAAAGAGTTGAAAGTTGATGCTTATCTTGTAAAACCCCATAGAGTCAAAGATTTACTACAATCAATTTTAGATTTAAACTTTAAATTAGAGGATAATCAACTGCAAAAATTAGTTGATAGTCTTAAATAAGAATCTGATTAATATCATCATTTACACTATTACTCTAACTTGTTCAATAAACCTCTCCATACCATAAGGATCAGGAACAACAAATAAAATTTGCTCATCATTTATCAATGCTTTTGCTTTAGTTCTTTCAATAGTTTCTTCACCATTGAAGTAATCTTTATTTAGATATTCAATTAAATACTCACTACCATCTAAAATTTTTAATTTCTTTAACTCATCTTGAGTATTTGCTTTAAAATCCATTTTAAACCTTATTCATATTTTCAAGTATTATACAAAAATTAATTGATTAATATCATAATGATAAAAATGAACAATTAAATTATTGTATAGTAGTAATATTCATATAAAGAATTATGCAAAATATTACTAATAAAGAGTTATACGAACATCTAAAACACAAGAAGATAGAAAATGAGAATTATAAAAAGGTGTAGTAACTGCTTTCTATGATATTAGAAGTTTTGTTACTACACTTTAGTTTAAAAACTTTTTAATTTTTTTCTAAACTAATCATACCTTTATTTGGCTCATAAGTGTACGTATGATCTAAATCACCTTTAACATAAAATTCATATGTCATAGATTCTAAATTATTTTCATCATTAAATTTTAGTTCAACTATTTTTATTCCCAAAGTTCTTACTTTTTCATTACCTTTTTTCCATTCAGTTTGAGAAAACTCTTTAATTTCATGTAGTTTCCAACCAAATCCTGCAGGAAATTTTGCACCACCATCAAAATATCTTTCTTTTCTATTATCATAAACTCTACCAATACCAAAATCATAGAATGTAAATAATTGGACTTTACCTTTATTTGTTCTTTCATAAACTTGAATATTTTTATCAACTTTCTCATGATAAAATTCTTTAGGCCCAATTATAGATTTATTTCCCATGAAATTTAAATCAGCATTATGAAATCTTAATTCTTTTTTTCCATCCCATTTTGCACCTGTCCATAATTCATAAGGAATATAATAAGAATCATTTGTTGAGTCATAAAGATTTGTTCTATTCCAAACAGAATCTGCATTTGAAAAACTTATAAAGAAAGACAATAATATAATTGCTTTTATAAATAAAGTTTTCACTTTTGTCATTTTCTAATCCTAATAATAAAATTTATATACCATTATACAAAAATGGTACTTTAGCTATCTGCATATAATAAAGCAACTATTTCTTTACTTTTAGAGTCTTGTAACTACTGTTATTTAGGCATATCTGTAAAAGTGGTACTTTAGCTATCTACATTATGGTACTAAGCTTTAAACTATTGGGTAGCTTGTTAGATTGAAAGTAAATAAGAAGAAGAAATAAGGGAAGAAACACAAAAGGGTTTTTAAAATTCTTTCAACTGTTCTTCTATTAAGTTTTAACTTATCAGCTATTACAGTAATGTTTGGTTTTCCATTAGCTTTGATAAATGCTTCATCTTTTAAAAGTTCTTTTATCTGCTCTAGATTATTTTGTTGTTTTATTTTCATTTGCTCTGCTCTTTTTTCTCCACCTTTCTTATGTGCTAAAATCAGTTCCTTTGGACTCAGCTTTTGTTTAGCATCACTTTTAACAACTAAGTCATAAGCATTTTTTGATTTAGATAGTAATTCTTTGTAAGAGTATGGATTATCTAAAATCTTATTCATCTTAATTGATGCAAATATAATCATCTCTAAGTAAAAAATCTTGTGATAATAAAGCTTTGAAGCATAGATACATAATCTTTGATACAACTCTTTTTTATTTGATGGTAAAAATATTTGTGGATATACAGTTTCAACTGCTTTAAAATATTGCTGTAACTCTTGTAATGTAAATTTTATATTAGAATTATCTTGATTTTTAAT
>JALRJW010000043.1 GCA_023268955.1 Aliarcobacter sp.
TTATTATGACTGAATTAAATATTGAAATTGAAGACTTAATCTCTAAAAATGCAAAAGATTTTGAGATTTCAAAGGTTATTAGAAAACACTATAAAAACTACGTAGATTCAATTGATACAACATTTGAATCAACAGGTGGTAAAGACTTTTTCATAAAACATACAAAATCAACTGACAAATTTTTAGTTGCTATGTACAAATATATTCTTAGAAAACATTTTGGTTCATATCAACCTATGAGTGGGTCAATTCCTATTTGTCTAGTGGCTCTTGGGTCTTATGGAAGAGAACAACTTTGTATCTATTCTGATATTGATATCATGATACTTTATGAAGATATAAAAGGTTATAACCTAAAAGAGATTATGGAAGAGTTCGTAACTTTAGCTTGGGATTGTGGTCTTAAATTAGGTTCAAGAGTGCATGAATTAGATGATGTAGCAAAAGTTGTAGAAGAAGATATTACAATAAAAAGCTCTATTTTAGAATCTAGAATGATTTTTGGTTCAAAATACTTATGGTTTGGTTATGAAAATAGATTATCCCAAATAAGAAGAACAAATCAAAAAGAGTTTATTTTGGATAAATTAGAAGAACATAAACAAAGACTCTTAAAATATCCATTAAAAATGCAACCAAATATTAAAGATGGTTATGGTGGAGTAAGGGAATCAAATCTTTTATATTGGATTACGAATGTTTTATTTGGCATAACAAATACAAAACATTTAGTTGGAATTCATTTTACAGAAGAAGAATATAGAAAATATAGACAGGCTTTAGAGTTTATTTTTCAAGTAAGAAATGCTTTACATAATGTTTCAAAGAAAAAACTTGATCAAGTTACATTTGATGTTTTACCTGATTTAAGTACTAAACTTGGATTTGTTAATAAACCAAGATATACTAAAGATAGACAATGCATGACAAAATTAATGCAATGCTTACATATTGTTCATACTTTTACAGCCACAATGGTAAAAAAATTTACTAGGCAAGTTTTATTTAATCCTAAAAATATAACTAGACTAAAAGAACATAGATATAAAAAAGATTTATATATTGTTGGAAATACTTTATATACTTCTTTTAATGCAAAACCAAAAACACTAAATAATCTTTTAAAAGAACTTTATGATCTTCCAAAAACCGTAACTAGATTTGATAGATCATATATTTACTATGCAAGTAAAACAAAACTTCCTGCAACTTTTAATAAAGAAACAAAGAAAATATTAAAAGCTGTATTATTTAAACATGAACTATATCCTATAGTAAAACTACTTTACAATGCAGAATTATTTACATTTGTATTCCCATTAGCAAAAGTAATTATGCACCAACCTCAATTTGATGGTTATCATCAGCATCCCGTTGATATTCACTCAATTAAAACACTTAAATCAGGTCAATACATAAACAATAAAGATGTTGTAAAAGTATTTGAATCTTTAACAAAAGATCAGCAAGTTGTTACAAAACTTGTTGCCCTATTCCATGACATGGGTAAAGGAAGACCAAGTGATCACCATGAAGTTGGTGAAAGATTATTTAAAAAGACATTTGAATCACTTGATATAGATCCTGAATTAGTAAAAATTGGAGCTAGACTTGTAAGATATCACAACATGATGTCATATGTAGCTACCCATGAAGATATATATTCAGAAAAAGCAATCCTTTCATTTACAGGTTTAGTTAAGAATATAGAAACATTAAAAATGCTTTATGTTGTTACATATTGTGATATCAGTGCTGTTGGTGAAAATATATATAATAATTCTATTGCTTCATTACTCAACCAACTCTACTCGCAGTCATTATTGGCTTTTGAAAATGAAGACTTAGTAAATGAAAATGTAAGAAGAAACAATAAACTTGAATCAATCAAAAAACTTGATAAATTTAAAACTGTTTCAAGCATAGTTAAAAAGAAAATAAACTACATTTCTTCAAATCAAATATTTTTAAGGTTAAAAGCTGAAGATATTTTAGATATTGCAATAAAAGCAAAAGATGTAGATACTTTTATATATAAAATTACAAATAAAGACCATTTAAGTATAAGAATTATTAGAAATATTCCTTTAAATCTTGGGTATTTATTGGGAAGATTAGAATTTTTAAATATCTCAACAATGAATATTTATAAACTATTTGACAATAAAAAAGCATTTGAAATATCATTTACAGAAAAAATTGACCATGATGACATTAAATTCATTGCTAGTATTATTGAAGACTCATTTGATATGAGTAAAAAGATTCAACAAAAAATTCCTCTAATTGAAGAAAAAGGTATCAATATAAACTGCAATCATACTTCATATTTAGCATCAATGAATATTGTTGCAAAAGATCAAAAAGGTTTATTTGCTCATATTGCAAAAGTTTTTGATGATTACAATATTGAGATAGAAAGTGCAAAACTTCATACACACAGAGGTTTAGCAAAAGATTTAATATTGATTGAAAAAAATGGAAACTTTTGTACAAATAAAGAAGAAATTATTGATTTAATTTGTAATAAAAAATAAATAATTAGCTTTAGTATTAAAGAATTATAACTTCTTATCTCTAACTGTCTCTAAGATAAATTAAACATAAAACTTAGAGATTGTAAAACCACTAAAAGACAGAGTAAAAAAAGACAACGTAAAGAAGTATAAAAAAAGCCATAAAAAAAGCCTACCTAAACACTTTGGAGAAATGCTTAGATAGGCTAGTTAAAGAATACTCAAGAGCAGGCAGCGACCTACGTTTCCACACCTGAAAGGTGCAGTATTATCAGCGATGAGGCGCTTGACTTCCGGGTTCGGAATGGGGCCGGGTATTTCCACCTCTCTGTAACCACCTGCAAGTTGAGTAAAGAATCT
>JALRJW010000126.1 GCA_023268955.1 Aliarcobacter sp.
TGGATTGTTATATCTAGTTCTTTAGGTGGTTTTCAAATAGCTAAAGTTATTGCTAATGAACTTAATGCAAAATTAGATGTGTTATTAACAGGTGTTATTAATGCACCATATAATGATGAGTGTGAAATAGCGATAGTTACTGAGCATGAAGAAGTAGTTATTCATGAAGAGTTAGTTAAAGCATTTGATATTGATTTAGATTATATTTATGAAAAATCAAAAGAAGTTCATGAAAATGATATTTTAGAAAATATGCATAGATTAAGAGATGGTAATACAATTACTGATTTAAAAGGTAAGAATGTATTAATTGTAGATGAAGGTATAAATACAGGTCTAACAATGATGGCTTGTATTAAAACAGCGGTTAATCTAAAAGCAAAATCTGTAACTGTTGCAACACCTATTTTGCCATCTACTTCAATTCAGGCAATTGAATCAATTGCAGATGACTTATATTATGTAAAGAAGATAGATCATTTTATAGCTATTAATTTTTATTATGATATATTAGAAGATATAAAAATAGAAGATATTGAAATTAAAAAAGGATAAAACAAGTATGTCAATGATATGTGAATTTGAATTAAATGGAAAACAAGAAGCATTCGAGTTTAATAAGGTAGCTAAACAATCTAATGGTTCTGTATTAGCAAAATTAGGAAATGCTGTTGTATTAGCAACAGTTGTAAGTGAATTTGATAATCCAGTTTCTGAAGATTTTACACCATTAACTGTTCAATATGTTGAAAAAACATATGCAGCAGCTAAATTACCAGGTGGATTTATAAAAAGAGAAGCAAAACCAAGTGAATTTGAAACATTAACTTCAAGAGTAATTGACAGAAGTTTAAGACCTTTGTTTCCAAAAGGATATGTATACCCTACAACTATAACTGTAATGGTTTTAAGTGCTGATAAAGATGTTGATTTACAAGTTTTAGCTTTAAATGCCGCAAATGCTGCACTTTATACTTCAAATCTTCCTATTAAAAAATCTGTAAGTGGTGTTAGGGTTGGTAAGATTGATGGAGAATTTATAGCAAATCCATCAAATGAAGAATTAGAAAAATCTACACTGGATTTATTTATAGCAGGATCTAAAGAAGAATTATTGATGATTGAAATGAAATCAATTTCAACTGAAGAGATGGTAGAAGTTGATATTGAAGCATTTACAAAAGTTCATAATGCAAATGAGTTTGATGAAGCATCTTTAGTTGAAGCTATTTCTTTTGCTCAAAACTCATTAAAAGATACAAATGAAGCTTATGAAAAAGGTTTTGAATCTGCTTGTAAAGATATGGCTGAAGTTGAATTAGTAGAATTTACAATTGACGAAGAAGTTATTTCATATGTAAGAGAAAAATATTCAAATGATATTAAAGAAGCTTTAAAAAGTTTAGCAAAATCAGAAAGAGCAACTCAACTTAAAGATTTGGCAAAAATCATTGCTGCAGATGACCATTGTGTTAAATATGAAATAGAGTTTAGCACTATTTATGATGCAGTTAGCATTATTAAAAAAGAACAAGTAAGATCTATGATTGTAAATGATTCTGTAAGGGCAGATGGAAGAGGATTAAAACAAGTTAGACCTATTAGTATTGAAACAAATATTTTACCTTCAGCACACTCTTCTTGTCTATTTACAAGAGGTGAAACTCAAGCATTAGTAGTTGGAACTTTAGCAGGTCCTAAAGATGGTCAAATGTATGAAGTTTTAACTGATAAATCAACATCTATGGAAAACTTTATGGTTCATTATAACTTCCCAGGTTTTTCAGTTGGTGAAGCTAAACCAATGTTTGGAGTAGGAAGAAGAGAGTTAGGTCACGGAAATTTAGCTAAAAAAGCCCTTGAAGCTACAATTGATAAAGATTACAATGAAACAGTTAGATTAGTTTCTGAAATTTTAGAATCAAATGGTTCATCTTCAATGGCAACTGTTTGTGGTGGTTCTTTAGCACTTAAAGCAGCAGGTGTTCCTGTTTCTGGATTAGTTGCTGGTGTTGCTATGGGAATGGTTGTAGAAAATGGAAAACACTGTATCTTAACAGATATTATGGGATTAGAAGACCATGATGGAGATATGGACTTTAAAGTAGCTGGAACTAGAAATGGAATTACAGCTATGCAAATGGATATCAAACTTGGTGGAATTGAACTTGAAGTTTTAAAAGAAGCATTACAACAAGCAAAAGAGGGTAGAGAACATATCTTAGGTTTAATGGAAGAGGCTGCTTCTGAAATTATTCCAAGTAATGCATTACCATTAATAGAGCAATTTAGTATTGATCCATCAAGAGTTTTAGCTGTTATTGGAAAAGCTGGTTCTACAATCAAAGAAATTATTGAGAAATTCTCTGTTTCTATAGATTTAGACAGAAATTCAGGAAATGTGAAAGTAAGTGGTGAAGATAAACAAAAAGTTTTAGATGCTTGTGAGCATATTAAATCTATTTCTAATAATTCAAATAAAGAATCAAAAGAGATTAATTTTGAAAAACTTTACGCTTTAGATGAAGAATTAACTGGAAAAGTTGAAAGAATAGTTGATTTTGGTGCATTTGTATCTTTACCAAAAGGTGGTGAAGGTTTATTACATATCTCAAAAATCTCTTCAAAAAGAGTAAATAAAGTTGAAGATGTTCTATCAGTTGGACAAGAAATTGGTATAAAAGTATTAAAAGTTAAAAGAGATAGAATCGAATTAGTTGGGATATCTCTATAAGAGTCGTAATACTTTTGTGAAATATTAATATTATATTTATTTACAAAATGATATTATGTATAACAAATTATTTTTTATTAACAAGGGGTTAAAATATGGCAAAGCTTTTAATTGTTGATGATTCTACAATGTTAAGAGATATGCTAAACTACGCTTTAAATGAAGGCGGTTATTCTGATGTAACTGAAGCTATTGATGGTGTTGACGGTTTGGCAAAAGCGAAAGCTGCTAATTATGATTTAATTATTACTGATGTTAACATGCCAAATATGGATGGATTAACACTAATTTCTGAATTAAGAAAATTACCAGCTTATACAAAAAAACCTATTTTAGTTCTGACAACTGAAAGAAGTGATGAAATGAAAACTAAAGGAAAAGCAGCTGGTGCAACAGGTTGGATTGTAAAACCTTTCGTTCCAGATCAATTGTTAAAAGCTGTAAATATTGTTTTAAGTAGATAAAAAGATATAACTATATAGGAGTTTACCATGTCATTTGATATATCTAAGTACAGAGATATGTTTCTTGAAGAAGCAGCTGAATTATTTGATTCTGCTGATAGTATTCTACTTGAAGCAGAAGCAAATGGTAATTTAACTGATGATGAAATGAATCAGTTGTTCAGAGATGTTCATACACTTAAAGGTAGCGGAGCATCAGTTGAGTTATCTTTTTTTGCAGAGTTAACTCATGATGTTGAAAATTTAATGGATAAATTGAGAAATCATCAGATTACTTATATTCCTGAAATGGCAGAAACTTTAATTGATGCTCTTGATATTATGAAAGAGATCCTTGATTTAGAGGTTGCTGGTACACTAAATAGAGATTTATTTACTGAAAATACAACAGCTATTTTAGCTGATATTAGAGATTATATAGACGGTAAAACTCCTTCACATGCTCAAGAAACAGTTACTGTTGTTGAAACTAAAGAAGTAAAAATTCAACCAGTGGTTGAAGATAAAGTATCAGAAGACTTTGGTTTCTTTGATGATGATGATTTAAATGATCAAATAAATGCTTCTCCTGTATATGGAATTTTTTCTGATGATATAGATGAACAAAATAGATCTTATGGTTTTTTTGATGATGAATTAGAAACTTTAGCATCAAATCCTGATTTAGATGTATATATTGATGATTCACAAGATAATTTTGGATTTTTTGAAGATATGGAACCTATGACTCCTGAGGTTGCAATACAAGAATTAAGCGATGAATCTGAAAAAACAATTGAAGTAAATGAAACACAAATGCCAAAAGTTGAAACTCAAACTACTGCAGTAACGCAAAAAACAACAGCAACTCCTTCAACTAGACCTGTTTCAAGAGCAGCTGGTGAAAAAGATGATAAAAAAAATCCAGTTGCAAACAATAATAATATTAGAGTTAATCTAGATAAAATAGACTTATTAATGAATAACGTAGGTGATTTAGTAATCACAAATGCAATGCTTACACAGTTTTCATCTACCATAGAAGAAACAAAAACTAGAAATGCAGTTTTAGAAAGACTTGAATTACTTGAGAGACATATTAGAGATATGCAAGATTCTATCATGAGTATAAGAATGGTTCCAATGGAGTCGATTTATTCTAAATTCCCTAAAGTTGTAAGAGATATTTCTAAAAAACTTTCTAAAAAAGTAGAGTTTAAACATTATGGTGATGCAGTAGAAATTGATAAAGCAATGATTGAAGGTTTAACAGATCCTTTAATGCATATTATTAGAAATTCTTTAGATCATGGAATAGAATTACCTGAAGTTAGAAAAAATAATGGTAAGTCTGAAACAGGTTCAATTATTATTTCAGCAGAACAAGCAAATGGTCAAATGATTATTACTATTGAAGATGATGGTAAAGGTATTGATGGAGATAAAGTAGCGTTAAAAGCATTAGATTTAGGTCAAATAGATGAAAATCAATATAATTCAATGACTAATGATGATAAAGCAATGTTAATTTTTGGAGCAGGTGTTTCAACTGCAGATCAAATTACTGATATCTCAGGAAGAGGTGTTGGAATGGATGTAGTTAGAACTAATATCCAAAAACTTGGTGGGGCAATTAGATTAAACACTCAATTAGGTAAGGGTACTGTAATTACAATAATGTTGCCATTAACTCTTGCTATTTTAGATGGTCTTGACATTAAAGTTGGTGATAAAAAGTATATTTTACCATTAAGTTCAATTGTTGAATCATTACAACCAACAGCAGAAATGATTAAAAAAATTGGTGATGGTTCTCAAGATTTATTAATGCTTAGAGAAGAGTTTATTCCAGTTGTTAGATTACATCAACTATTTGGTATTACAAAAAGTTTTGAAAAACTTGAAGATGGCATGTTAATTGTTGTTAAATCTGGTAATACTAAAGTTGCCTTATCAATCGATGAGTTTTTAAATCAACATCAAGTTGTTGTTAAACCATTAGATAAAAACTTTAGATCAGTAGAAGGTATTGGTGCAGCAACTGTAAGAGGAGATGGAAGTATTGGACTAATTTTAGATGTAGTTGGTATTATTAATGCTCAAATCAACCTTGAAAAAGTTATTAGTGTTGCTAAAAAAGCATCTTAAATAGGTTTATATGAATTATACAAAACAAGATGTTCATAATAGAATAAAAAAAATTCTATATGGACTAACAGGTATAACATTAAGTGATAATAAAGATGTAATGATATCAAATAGAACGGATAAACTATTTAGAAATACTGGCTATGTAGGTGATATCATGGATCTACTTGATATTGTTGAATCAGGTAGACAGTATGTTACCGAATTTATTAACACTTTTACTACAAATAAAACTCATTTTTTTAGGGAAACATTTCACTTTAAAGATTTAAAAGATAGGGTACTTCCTGAATTTATAAAAAATAATAAGACAATACATATGTATTGTTCGGCTTCTTCAACTGGTGAAGAGCCATACTCTATGGCAATGACTGTTCTAGAAGCTAATAAAGAATATAATGGAAGGATTAATGCTTCAATTATAGCTTCTGATATAGATACAAATGTTCTTGAATATGCAGCAAATGGAATTTATAAATATTCAAAATCTTCAAAAGAATTTCCAGAATGGATAAAACCTCAACAATACTTTAAAAGAAGAATACAAAAAAATTTAGTTGGAGAAGAAGTACTTATAAAAGTAAATGATGATTTAAAAAAAATGATTACTTTTCAGGTAATGAATCTTAGTGATAATAATTACCCTTTTAAAAAAGAAGAGTTTGATGTTATTTTTTGTAGAAATGTACTAATTTACTTCTCAACTGAAGACCAAAATAAAATTCTTAAAAAACTTTTTAATCATTTAAAAGTAGGTGGTACATTATATCTTGGGCATTCAGAAAATCCTCAAGATTTAATATCTTATTGCAAGAGAATAGGGCAAAATATTTTTATTAAAGAAAAGGAAATATTTTGATAATAATAGGGCATAAAGATGGTAGTATTGAGAAAGCTTCAAATGCTAGATTTACCCAAAAAACTAAAGGTTATTTAACTCATACGGTTATTGGCGGAGAGTTTGCAGTTGGGAAAGATGATGATAACATTGCATTTAAAACTTTGCTAGGTTCTTGTGTAGCTATAATGTTTTATGATAAAAATATCAAAATAAAAGGTATGAATCACTTTTTATTACCAAAAACGGATAACTCAAATGATGATATGAAATATGGCTTGTATTCTGTAGAGGCTATGCTAAATGAAATGTATAAATTAGGTTGTTCAAAAAGCTCGATGGTTGCTAAAATATCAGGTGGTGCAGATATTATGCAATTAAAATTCTCTTCAAGTAATTCAATTGGTTTTAGGAATGTAGAATTTGCTAAAGATTTTTGTCATTCAGAAGGATTTAAACTAATTAGTGAACATACTAGAGGAGAACATGGTAGATTAATTTTATTAGCTGATGAGTTTCAAACTTTTATTAAAGTTACACAAAAATCTGAAACTGATAGTAAAATTGTTCAAGAAGAGGTTAACTTACAAAAAGAAATTCAAAAAGCACCTGTTATCAAAGAATATGCTAATGGTATTGACTTATTTGATGTTGATAAGAAGATTATTATAGAACCTCAGATGGAAATAGAACTTTTCTAATAAAGGAATTTAATGTATACGGTTTTAGTTATTGATGATTCTCCTTCAATTAGAAGAGTAATTAAAGATATGATTGATGGTATTGATGAGTTTCATGTAATTGAAACTGCTAGCGATGCTTATGATGCTAGGGAAAAAATCAAGCAATATGAGCCAGATTTGGTTACTATAGATATTAATATGCCAAGAATGGATGGGGTAACTTTTTTAAGAAATCTTATGAGATTGCATCCTATGCCAGCAGTTGTAATTTCGGGTGAAAGTGTAAGGGGTAATTCTATTTTTGATGATGGTGCAGTTGGATTTGTTCCAAAACCTAGTGTTGGTGAATCTATGTCAAATTTCGAAGCTAGAATTAAAGATACACTACTTAATCTTACATTCTTGCTTAAAAGATATACGTTAAAAAAACCCAAAGGATTAAAACAAGTTATCAGTACTAAAAGTTCTAATGAAATAGAAAGAAAAGTACATCCTGATGAAGTAATTCCTTCAAATCCTGCTAGATTTGGTGGAGATAAAGTTATTGCAATTGGTTCTTCAACGGGTGGAGTTGAATCATTATTAAGAGTATTTAAACAACTTCCTGGTAATTTACCTCCAATTGTTATGACCCAACACATACCTTATGGTTTTTCAAACTCTTTTGCTCATAGATTAAATGACAATTCAGAAGTTGAAGTTTGTGAAGCAAAAGATGGAATGACTTTGGAAAGAGGGCATGCTTATTTAGCCCCTGGAAATATGCATTTAACTATAGAAAAGTTTGGAAGTACTTACAGAACAAAACTTCTTGATACAACAAAAGTATCTCAACATAAACCTAGTGTTGATGTTTTATTTAGATCTGTAAACAACACTGTAGGTGGTTCTGCTATGGCTGTTATGATGACAGGAATGGGTGATGATGGAATGATTGCAATGAAAGATATGTTTGATAATGGTGCTTATACTGTTGCTCAAAATGAAGAATCATGTGTAGTATATGGAATGCCTAAAAAAGCCGTAGAAATAGGGGCTGTAAAAGACATAATTCATCTAGATGACATTCCTAAATATATTGTTGAATTCTCAAATGGAAGAAGGAAATAGGGCTTTAATTATTATACAGATATTAAAAAATATCTGTAGTTTTCTTTAATCTATCTTTATCAAAGTGAGTGTAGATTCTAGAAGTATTGATATCTGCATGCCCTAAACTCTCTTGAACTAAAACAAGGTCCTTACTATTTTGATAAAGTAAAGTTGCAAATGTATGTCTAAGCATATGAGCTCCATTTTTTTCTTTTCTAATTCCAGCACTTAAAAGTATTTTTTCAACAATTCTACTTATATATGCTTGAGTCAAAACTTTTCCTTTTTGATTGCAGAATAAATATTCATCTTCACAACATCTATATTCAAGCCATTCATTTAAATCTCTTTGAATATTGTTAGCTTTAATCATCACAACTCTTGGTTTATTACCTTTACCTCTTATTTGATAGATAAACATATCATCATCTTTTGTGAAATCTTTCATTTTTATATTAATTGCTTCAGAAACCCTGATACCTGTATAAAGAATAGTTTTCAAAATAAGTCTATTTCTAGCTGCAATTTTTGAGTCAAAATCGTAATTTTGAATAGCTTCAAGAAATCTACTAACTTCTTCTTTTTTCATAAAAGAGGGTAACTTAGTACCGCTTTTTCCACCTAAACCGCCCCAATTTTTAAGTTCTATACCAAATCTGTATTTATTTCCTTTTTCATCTTCATTTTGTTTATCTATGTAGCCAAAAAAAGAGATTAGGGCGATTCTGTAGTTTTTCTTAGTAGCATCACTTAAATTACTTGTTTGTGATGCTAAAAAATCACTTAATAGTTCTTCATCAATCTCTTTAAGTGATTTAGAGCCATATGTCATCATAAAGTCAAATAACTTCTCTAAAGGTATAAAATATACATGAATTGAATTTATGCCAATATTCCTAACTTCTTTTACAAGAAGTTTAAACTCTTCAATATTTTCAAAACCAATCACAAGTTTATGAATAATCGCAGCAAGTCTTTCTTTATCTGTCACGTTTCTATTTGAAAGAGATGTTATTTTATTCCTAATAAATCTTGATAACCAAAATAAAAAGCTTTTATGAAATGTATTCTCACAATCTACATCATATTTCATTATATTATAACCTTTTGAAATAAATTAATATATTAGTATTGGAAACTATAATTTCCAAACTATAATATATACTACCTTTTGATTAGATTAATCTATTAATAAACATCTATTTTATACTAAATCTCTTTTATATATGATAATATAATTTAAAATTTTGAGGAATAAATACATATATGAAAGTTTTAATTATAGTTGCCCACGGAAGCAAAATTCAAAGCTCAAATGATGAAATTAAAAATATCAGTGAAAATATATCAAATATGATTGATAAATCTAATTATCAAGAAGTTAAATATGCTTTTCTAGAATTAGCAGAACCATCTTTTAAAGATGTACTAGAAACAACAGTAAATAATCCACTTATAAAAGAAATAACTGTATTCCCCTATTTTCTAGCAGCAGGAAAACATGTAAAGTCAGATATTCCTGAAATTATAGATGAATGTAAAATTAATCACAATGATATTAAATTCAATATTTTAAGTCATTTTGGAAAATGTATTGGCATTGAAGATTTAATTATTTCAAATAGTTAAAAAGAAATATTACCAAAAACTTTGAGTTAATTCTTCCTCATCCTCATTAAATTCTAAGTAAATATCTTCATTATAATCTCTGTATAAGTGATATTCCCCTATTGAAAAGCTTTCTTGAATATTTCTTTTATTAAAATATATCTCTTGTTCTTGACATAAAGAGGCTAAATAATACTCTACCATAGATGGTGCCATATTATCAATCATAAAACTTAAAGCTGTGAAATCTGTCACATCAAAAGTATTATACAAAGTCTCTTTATTTAGAAGTGTTACCACTATTTATTTCTTTAACTTTTATCTATTATCGTTTATTCATACCATTTAATAATGAAGCCATTCTGTTTAAATCTAGTTTATTATCATTTTCATCATCGTCTTTTTTGTCATTTTCATTTGGAAAACTTGAATTAAAACTATTTGAACCAAAAGGACTACTACTAGAGTTACCAAAAGTAGGTTTTATATCATTTTTTGATAATTTTATATCTTCAAGACTTGTTGATGATGTAGATACTACTGTTTCTTCAACAGATGAAGAATTAGTAGTTGATTCATCATTTGTGATTTCACTAGAAAATATATCATCAATTAAAGAGTTTGCATCATTTTTAACAATTTCTTCTTCTTTTTGTTCAACTGTACTATTTGATGAAATTGAAGAAGATGTACTAGTCGATTTTCTTCCTAATAGGTTTTCAATTTTACCTAACATTGTAGAAATACTTGATCCATCTTCTTTTTTATTTTGATTTAATTGTCCTAATTCATTTTCTAAATTCTCTTTATCATTTTGCAAACCATCAACTTTTGTTTCAAGTTGCTCTATAGTTTTGTTTAAACCGTTATTCTCTTCTTGTAATTCTTCATAAGCTTTTATTAATTTGCTTAAAGCATCGTTTAGTTTTGCAATAGTTTCAGCGTTTGACATGGTAAAAAAAATCCTTGTATATGTATTATAAATTGTAGATAACAATTATTACAAAATTTAACTAATAATTCCATCAATTTTTAGTAAAGAATCAACACTTGGCTTCCTATTTGCAAATTCATAGAATAATTCATCCATATTTCTTGATCCACCTTGAGACAATACAACATCTCTATACTTCATCCCTAACACTTTATTAAAGATATTTCCAGAATCAATAAACATGTAAAATGCATCTGCACTTAAAACTTCAGCCCACTTATACGAATAATATCCAGCTGCATAACCACCTGCAAATATATGTGAAAATCCATTTTGGAATTTATTATATGATGGTGGAAGCATAGGAGAGAATCTATTTCTAATTTCATCAAGTAAATTTTGTACTTCTTCATCACTTTTGTATAGTTTTTGATGAAGCTTGAAATCAAATAGTGCAAACTCTATTTGTCTAACTGTTGCTAAAGAAGATTGGAAATTTTTAGCATTGATTATTCTATCAATTGCCTCATCACTTAAAGTTTCTTTTGTTTCATAATGTTTTGCAAATAATTTTAAAGTAGGTAAATATGAATTAGTTTTCTATATAGGAGATTATTTTCAAAATATTTTAAAATCAAAAAATAACCCATTTTTAGATGATGTAGTTATAAGATTTGGAATTTCAAATAATAATGAACACTATCATGTGCCTTTACTAGTATCACCTTGGAGCTATTCAACATATAGAGGGAGCTAATGGTTTCCGATACAATCCAATTTTTATTCAGTAATCAAATTTATAAAATAAAAAATCCTGATCCTAATAAAACAATTTTAAGTTATGTTCGCGATGACTTAAAAAAATCTGGAAGTAAAGAGGGTTGTGCTGAAGGAGGATGTGGGGCCTGCACAATTGTTTTAGGTGAGTTACAAAAAAATAAA
>JALRJW010000143.1 GCA_023268955.1 Aliarcobacter sp.
TTATTATCTATCATTATCAAAAGATGGTGTTTTAGGTGAGCACAAAATTTTCAGAAACGTTGATGAAGCAAAAATTGCTTTAGAGATGAAACTTGTAGATTTACATGCAAAAGTTAGAACAAAAATTGATAACCAAATTGTGCATACTACAATTGGTAGATTAATTATTAAAGAGATTTTACCAGAATTCGTACCAACTGAATTATGGAATAAAACTTTAAAGAAAAAAGATATTGGTACTTTAGTTGATTATATTTACAAACATGGTGGATATAGAGTAACTCCAAGATTCTTAGATAACTTAAAGAATTTAGGTTTCAAATATGCTACACAAGCTGGTATTTCAATTTCTATTGATGATATTAGAGTTCCAGATTCAAAAGTTGAACATATTAAAAAATCTAAAAAAGATGTTATTGAAGTTCAAAAACAATTCGCTCAAGGTTTATTAACTGAGCAAGAAAGATATAATAAAATCATTGATATCTGGACTGAAATTAATAATAAACTTGGATCTGAGATGATGGGTCTAGTTGAAACTGATAAAGATGGGTTTAACTCTATTTATATGATGGCTGACTCAGGGGCTAGAGGTTCTGCTGCGCAAATTAGACAGCTTGCAGGTATGAGGGGTCTTATGGCTAAGCCAGATGGTACTATTATTGAGACACCAATTATTTCTAACTTTAAAGAAGGTCTAAACGTACTTGAGTACTTTATTTCTACTCACGGTGCTAGAAAAGGTTTAGCGGATACAGCGTTAAAAACAGCAAATGCTGGTTACTTAACAAGAAAGTTAATTGACGTATCTCAAAATGTTAGAATTACAAGAGAAGATTGTGGAACACATGAAGGTGTTGAAATCAATGATATCTCTTCTGGTAACGAATTAATTGAGTCTTTAGAAGAAAGAATCACAGGTAGAGTAATTGCTGAAGATATTATCGATCCAATTTCAAATGAAATTTTATTTACAGAAGGTACTTTAATCACTGAAGAAGATGCTAAAGTTGTAAAAGAGGCTGAAGTTAAAACAGTAACTATTAGAACTCCATTAACTTGTAAAGAAGAGCATGGTTTATGTTCTAAATGTTATGGTCTTAACTTAGGTGAACAAAGAAAAGCTAATCCAGGTGAAGCTGTTGGAGTTTTAGCTGCTCAATCAATTGGAGAGCCAGGAACACAACTTACACTTAGAACTTTCCACGTTGGGGGAACAGCATCTGCTACTCAAACTGAAAGAGAATTAAGAGTTTACAAAGAAGGTTTCATTAGATATCACAATATCAGAACTTATACTGATAGAAATGGTAAAAATATTGTAGCTAACAGAAGAAATGCTGGTATTTTATTAGTTGAACCAAAAATTAATGCTCCATTTGCAGGTAAAGTTTCAGTTGAAACATTGCACGAAGAAGTAATTTTAACAATTACAAATGGAAAAGACACTAAAAAATATTATTTAAGAAAAAATGATGTTGCAAAAGCAAATGAATTAGCTGGTATTTCAGGTAAAATTGAAGGTAAATTATATTTACCATATTCAGATGATTATCAAGTTGAAGAGAATGAATCAATTGTTGAAATCATTAAAGATGGATGGAATGTTCCAAACAGAATTCCATTTGCATCTGAATTAAAAGTTCAAAATGGAGCACCAATTACTTCAAAAATTATTTCTGGAGCAAAGGGAACTGTTAAGTATTATAAACTTAAAGGTGACTATTTAGAAAGAAGAGAAGATATTGTGGCTGATACAACAGTTAACGAAAAAGGTTTATTTGCTGTTATCGTTGATTCTGAAGAAAGAGAAGCTTTAAGACATTATATTGCTAGAGGTTCAAAAGTATTATTTAATGATAATAGTCAAGTAGAAAAAGATACACTAATTGCAGAACCAGAAAGTGCTGAGCAAACTGTAATTGCTGAGTGGGATCCATATGCTAACCCATCTATTGCAGAAAATGCTGGTACAATTTCATTTGAAGATGTAATTCCAGGTGTTACTGTTTCTGAGCAATTTGATGAATTAACAGGAACTTCTAAATTAGTTGTTAATGAATATATTCCAAGTGGATATAAACCAACTGTTATTTTAGCAACAGCTAATGATCAAATTATTAGATACTCTTTAGAGCCTAAAACTTCAATCAACGTTGCTGAAGGGCAAAAAGTTGAAGTTGCAGATGTAATTGGTAAAACACCAAAAGCAACTCAAAAATCTAAGGATATTACAGGGGGTCTTCCAAGAGTTTCTGAATTATTTGAAGCTAGAAGACCTAAAAATATTGCATTATTAGCATCATTTGATGGTGTTGTATCATTTGGTAAACCATTAAGAAATAAACAAAGATTAGTTATTACTGATGAAAATGGTAATAAAGATGAAATGTTAATCGAAAAATCTAAACAGATTTTAGTACATGAAGGTGAGTTTGTTCATGCTGGTGAAGCTTTAACAGATGGTCAAGTTTCTCCTCACGATGTATTAAAAATCTTAGGAGAAAAAGCATTACATTACTTCATTGTATCTGAAGTACAACAAGTATATAGATCTCAAGGGGTAAATATTGCTGATAAACATATTGAGGTTATCTTATCTCAAATGTTAAGACAAGTTTCAATTATTGATGGTGGAGATACTAAATTCATTATTGGTGATATGATTTCTAAGAAAAGATTCATGCTTGAAAATGAGAGAATTATTAAATTAGGTGGAGAGCCTGCGATTGCTGAACCTGTATTATTAGGTATTACAAGAGCTGCTGTTACATCAGATTCAATTATCTCAGCTGCTTCATTCCAAGAAACTACAAAAGTTTTAACAGAAGCTGCAATTTCTGCAAAAATGGATATGTTAGAAGACTTAAAAGAAAACGTTGTTATTGGTAGAACAATTCCTGTTGGAACTGGTCTATATAAAGACAAAAAAGTTAAATTCTCTTATCCTGAAGACCAAGAGTAAAAAACAAAGCCTTTATAGGCTTTGTTAAACTTTAAATATCGTTATGATAACACTATTTATTGTTTTTGTTGTATTTGAAATATTTGAATCAACTTGGCAAAAATCTAATACATTACACGGTGTAATTCTAAATAACTACAAACTTTATTCAAAATCTATATTTCTATTTTTTATTTTTCATATTTCTTTTTATTATAGTATTGCTATATCAATCTATTTAAATAATTTTAACTTTTGGATGAGCTCTATAATAATTGTGAAATTTTTAGATATTGCTTTTAAACTTACAATGATGAAAAAATTAGGAGAGGGAATAAATATTGTAGAAATAATGCCTATAAATGTGAAAATGTCACTAATTTTTAGGTACTTTAATGTTATAATCTATCCACTTTCATTCCTATTTGCTATAGGAATACTTTTATAAAAAGGAATTAAATGCAATATTTAGTTATAGCATACGATTATGACAATGCACTAGATAAAAGAATGGCTGCAAGACCTGCACATGTTGAAGGAACTCAAAAACTTATGGCTGAGGGAAAAATTGTATCTGCAGTTGCTTTAATTGAAGATGATAAAATGGTTGGTTCTTCAGTTATAACTAATTTTGATACAGAAGATCAATTTGATGAATGGTTAGAGAATGAACCATATAATACAGGTAAAGTTTGGGATATGCAAAATATTCAAATCGTACCATGTAAAGTTATGCCTAAAAAATAAAGTTTTAGAAGTGAAGACTTTGGTTCTTTACTCTCTTAAACTCTTCAATTTATTAAAATAATTCACAATTAATATATTCTGTATACTTTGATAATTGTTTCTAAGGAAAAATTTAAATGTTAAAAGAGATAAAAGACGAAATTAAAAAAGTAATAGTAGGTCAAGAAAATCTAATAGACAGTATGTTAATCGCACTTTTAAGTGAAGGGCATATTTTACTTGAAGGAGTTCCAGGAGTTGCTAAAACAACAGCTGTAAACTCTTTGGCTAAAGCTATTGGTTTAAAGTTTAAAAGGGTTCAGTTTACACCTGACTTACTACCTTCAGATATTACAGGAAATGAAATCCTAAATTTAAAAGAGAATGAATTTACTATTAAACATGGTCCAATATTTACAAATCTTTTATTAGCCGATGAAATAAATAGAGCAGGGGCAAAAGTTCAATCAGCTTTACTTGAAGCAATGGCTGAAAAACAAGTAACTATTGGAGAAGATAGTTTTAAACTAGAAAATCCTTTTATGGTTTTAGCAACTTCTAATCCCATTGATCAAGATGGAACCTATGAGTTACCTGAAGCTTCTTTAGATAGATTCATGCTAAAATTAAAAGTAACTTATAATAGTTATGATGAAGAGTTTGAAATAGCAAGAAGAGCTACAAAATCTGGTTTTGGAGAAATTAATCAAGTTATTAATTCAAATAAACTTGATGAACTAATACAAGAGTGTCAAAATGTTTTTATTGATGATGAAATTTCAAAATATATTTTAAATATAGTTTTTGCTACTAGAGAACCATCAAAATATGAATTAAATGATTTAACTCAATACATTTCTTATGGAGTTAGTCCAAGGGCAACTATTGATTTACATAAAGCTAGTAAGGCAAAAGCATTTTTAAATGGAAAAGATTTTGTTACTCCTTATGATGTTGTACAAGTAGTCCATGAAGTTTTAGATCATAGACTAATACTTAGTTATAAAGCAAATGTAGATGATGTTAATTCTAGACAAATTGTAGGCAAGATTATTCAGGCAATACCTGCACCCTAAAGCTAATAGATATGAATAATATCCTACAAAATATAATTCTAAAAACAAAAATGCCACGATACTTTGTGACGATTATCTCGACGCCAGTTATATAACTGAAACTAAAAATGCTATTGATGATTTTGTAAAGAAAAATAACTTAGATCTAAAAATAATTAAAAATAAATTT
>JALRJW010000157.1 GCA_023268955.1 Aliarcobacter sp.
AGTGGCAATTTTGCGAACCGCTTGCACCATTTCATCCTGAGAGCCGTAACTCAAAGCAAGCGTCAAAGTTAACCCATCATTCTTGGATGTAGCCGTTATGACTGACATTAACTTTTTATTTGCTTTTTCCGGCAAGGAATCTACGTTTCCAATGGCGTTGAGACGCACATTATTATTCATTAACGTGGGCAATTCTTTCTCCAACGCCGTCATCAAAATATTCATCAATGCATCGACTTCGGCCTTCGGGCGATTCCAATTTTCAGTGGAAAACGCATACACGGTCAAAAAGCCCAATCCCAATTCTGCTGAAGCCGTGGTGATCTTTCGCAACGCTTCAACGCCTACTTCATGGCCGCGTACTCGGGTCATGAACCCTTGTTGCTTGATTTATAAACAATATCTTTTACTTTTAAAACATCAACATCTTTTGCAGTTCTTTTTAAAACAGCTTTTACTCTAGCAACTAACTCTTTTAAATTAAAAGGTTTAGTGATGTAATCATCAGCAAAGTTTTCAAAACCACTTAAGATATCTTCGTCTTTATCTTTAGCCGTTACATAAATAACAGGAATATTTTGACCCTCTGATTTGATTTTTTTTATAAATTCACTACCTTCAATACCAGGTAAATTTCTATCCATAAGAATTAGAGAAATATCTTCTTCTTCTAATACTTTTTCGACATTTTTATCAATACTTAAAAAACCAATTGTGTCAAAACCCTCTTTTTGTAGAGTGTATTCAATAAGTTCAAGAATATCCTCTTCATCTTCTACAATTAAAATAGTGCTATTTGTTATCACTTTCTTCTTTGTTTCCTTTTAGTTTGTCGATTGTTCTGATTTCATCTTTTACATCTTTAACTTTAGCATTTGGTCTTTCATCTTCATACTCAATAATTGCATCTTGAGATATTTTTATTACTCCTGGAGAATATTTAATTGCTAAAATCCTAAAAATAAAGAATATAGAAATTACAAACAATAAAAATGTAATGTCAAAATAGTCTCTATTTTGATGGGTGCTTAAAATAATTACATCTCTAATTAAAAAGATGATAAATAAATCAACAACAAATCTTAATCTGATTTTTTTCTTTTGAATAAAATCATGAATCATTTTAACAACTTCCATTACCACTATAAATTCAAGCATTAAAATAATAGCACTTGAAAATGGCACTTTAGTTATTAATATGATTATAAAAATTGCAGCTGCAACAACAACTTCAAAATATGACCCAAGAAAATCTTGTATTTTTAATAAACTCTTTTTCATGATTCAATTATAACCACAAAATATAGCATTAGTGTACTAATTCGCCACCAATTTCAGCAAATTTTGACAAAGATGCTAGGGATTGAGCTCTATCTGTTATTTTATCAAGTTTTCTAATAGCTGTTAAAACTTCAAAATATTCTTTAGCTAACTCATGATTTTTTGTCATTAGTTTTAAAATATTTTTTTCAATCATTGAATATAAATCATCAGTTTTAGATACTTCAATAAATACTTTATGATATTTGTTTTGTATTGATTCAACATTCTCATCTTTTATCATTGATAGGGCAGTTTTTAATGCTAAATGTGCTGATTTATGTAATGGCATTGTATATTCTAAAATAATTTTAGTATTTAAATCATCACTAAAAGATTTTTTAAATAGTTTACAAAATGTCTTAATATTATAAGCCGCTCTTGATAACTCATTTGTGATTTTTAAATATGAAATTAATTCCCTTAAATCTTTTGCTTCCGGTGAAAACAAAGCTAAAAGTTTAACAACATCATTATCAATGTTGTTTGTTTTTTCTTCAATATTTTTAACTGAAAGTTTGATTTTTGCTAATTCAGCAATTTCATCTTTTTTTAGGGCATCATAAGATAACTCTAAAGCATTTAAAGTTGCTTCACCAATAGTAACAATCTCTTCAATTATCGCTGCTTTTTTTAATTCGTATGTAGGTAACATTATCCAAACCTTCCTGTAATATAATCTTCTGTTTTTTTGTTTGATGGATTAACAAAAATAGTATCTGTTGTATCGTATTCAATAAGTTTTCCTAAGTGGAAGAATGCTGTGTAATCAGCAACTCTAGCTGCTTGTTGCATATTGTGAGTAACCGTAATGATTGTATAATCTTTTTTTAACTCTAACATTAATGCTTCAATTTTTTCAGTTGAAATAGGGTCAAGTGCTGATGTTGGTTCGTCCATTAAAATTACTTTTGGTTTAACAGCAATTGTTCTAGCGATACATAATCTTTGTTGTTGTCCACCTGAAAGTGAAGTTCCAGGAGCATCAAGTTTTTCTTTAACTTCTTCCCAAAGACCAGCTTTTTTTAGTGATGATTCAACTAATTCATCACAAGCTTTTCCTTTTTTCACGATTCCATGTTTTAATGGAGCGTATGCAACATTTTCATAAATTGATTTTGGAAATGGATTTGGTTGTTGAAAAACCATACCGATTTTTTTTCTAACACTTACTTCATCAACATCTTTATCATAAATATTTTTGCCATCAATTACAGTTTGCCCATCAATTTTTACAATAGGAATTAAATCATTCATTCTGTTTAAACATCTTAAAAATGTAGATTTACCACAACCTGATGGTCCAATTAAAGCTGTAATTTTATTTTCATAAATATCTAATGAGATATTATGTAAAGCATGGTTATCTCCATACCATAAGTTTAAGCCATTAACTTCAATTTTTACTTTGTTATCTTTTGACATTTTCATCTATCCTTGTTACCACTTAACTTCAAATTTTTTTCTTAAATAAATTGCTAAAGCATTTAATGAAATTAAAATACTTAACAACACAACAATACCAGCTGCTGTTTTTTCAATATACATTTTTTCTGGCATTCCAGCCCATGTGAATATTTGTGCTGGCATAACAGTAGCTGCATCTGTAACCATACTTGGTGCATCTGGAATAAATGCAATCATTCCAATGATAATTAAAGGAGCAGTTTCTCCCATAGCTTGTGCTAAACCAATAATAGAACCTGTTAAAATTCCAGGAAATCCCAATGGTAAAACATGGTCTTTAGTTACTTGAATTTTATTTAATCCTAATCCATATCCAGCTTGTCTTATGCTATCAGGAACAGCTCTTAAAGCAGCCCTTGAACTTACAATAATAATTGGTAAAGTCATAAGTGCTAAAGTTAATCCACCTACAAGTGGTGAAGATCTAGGCATTCCAAAAAGATTAATAAATATAGCTAAACCTAATAAACCAAATAAAATAGAAGGAATAGCGGCTAGATTATTGATATTTACTTCAATAAATCTAGTAAATTTATTATCAGTTGCAAACTCTTCAAGGTAAATTGCTGTCATAACACCTATAGGGAAAGCAACAAGCATTGTAATAATCAATGTAAAAACTGAACCAACAATTGCTGACCATAGTCCTGCATATTCAGGAATTTTTGAATCACCTTTTGTAAAGAAAATTGTATTAAATCTTTGTTCGATTTTTCCCTCTTCTTTTAAAGTTTCAATTTTAGTAATTTCTTCTTCTTTTAAAGTGTTATGGTGACCTTTGAAATACTGGTCAACTTGGTCATCTGCTAAAACCCACATCTCTTGAGTTGTATTCATTAACTCAGGATTTTCTTTAACATAATTTGGTAAATCCCTAAGCCAAGCTCTTGAAACAAAAGGTCTTATATTTTTATCAACGCTTCTTGTGTAAACATTCATTGTTTTTTCATTTATTGTTACATCTGTTTTCACATAAGTTATGCTAAAAGCTGGTGTAGCTTTAGTTATGATATCAAATAAAAAGAATACTAAAAATGCAATAGAAAATACTAAAGAAGTTAAAGTAAATCTTTTAAATCTTTTAGCATTAGCATGTCTACTTTTTAAAGTAGGGTCATAAAATGGATTTTGTTTTAATTTTTTCTTATCTTTTTTTCTAATCATAATGTGTTCACTTTATATTTTTCTTTGAATTTTCTAATTAATGACAACGAAATCATATTTAAAACTAATGTCACTACAAATAATATTAATCCCAATGCAAATGCTGAAAGTGTTTCCGGTGAATTAAATTCAAAATCTCCAACTAAAGAATTAACAATAGTAACCGTTACAGTTGTCATATCTTCTAAAGGATTCCATGATAAATTTGGTCTTAATCCAGCTGCCATAACAACAATCATAGTTTCACCTAAAGCTTTAGATAATCCTAAAAGTGAAGCGGAAATAATTCCAGGAAGTGCTGATGGTATTACAATATCTCTGATTGTCTCACCTTGTGTTAATCCTAATCCTAAAGCAGCTTTTCTTTGACTATCAGGAACTGCTTTGATAACGTCATCAGAAAGCGATGAAATAACTGGAATAATCATAATTCCCATTACCACTCCAGATGCAAGTGCTGAGTTAAACGTAGCTTCTAATCCAAAAAAATCAGCAATTTTTACCACAAGAGGAGCCACTGTAATAGCGGCAAAGAAACCATAAACAACAGTAGGAATACCTGCTAAAACTTCTAAAAGAGGCTTTAGATAATCCCTTGTTCTTGGACTTGCATATTCACTCATATATATAGCACTTCCTAAACCAATAGGAATAGCAACACCTAATGCAATTATTGTAATTACAAATGTTCCTGCAAAAATAGGCAGAGCTCCAAATTTACTTCCAACAACTCCAGGTGACCATTCAGTTCCAGTTATAAAGTACCAAAAACTTCTTAACTCGAAAAATTGAAGTGCTTCAAAAAGTATTGAAAATAAAATACCAAAAGTAGTTAAGATTGAAATTGTAGCAGCACTAATAAGTGCAATTTTAATCAGCTTCTCTCTAAACTCTCTTTGTTTTTTATTTGATTCTAAATGTTCCAAATAATAGACCTTTATATATTTTAATTAAGAAATGATATGAAAGTTTGATTACAGAAAAGTTACATGAATAATAATTAGACAATTTATGCATGTTTTATAGACATTAAAAAGCCTTAAATATAAGTTTTATCTCTTTGTTCGCGTAAAACAGATAAAACCTATATCTAAAGCTTAGTTATGTAATAAAGAAGAGAAAACTCTTCTTTATAATGATGTTTTAGTGTTTTTTATTTAAATCTTCTAAAGTTAATTTTTCTCTTTTTGTTACAGAAGATCTAATAGCTTCTCTTGTAGCATCAGGTAAAGCAATTAAACCGATTTCACCTAAGATTCCATCAGTTCCAATCATTTTTTCTGACATAAATAAAGAAACATAATCTTTTATCGCAGGTACTTCTTTTTCATGAGAGTTTTTGATGTAGAAGAATAAAGATCTTGCTACTGGATATTTATGTGCTGAAATAGTTTCTGGAGTTGGCTCAATACCATCAATTGTAGCTCCTGATACTTTATCTTGGTTTTCAATTAAGAATGAAAAACCAAATACACCAAATGCAGCTTGGTTTTTATCTAATTTTTGAACGATTAAGTTGTCGTTTTCACCAGATTCTACATAAACACCATCTGTTCTAACTTCTGAATATTTTTTATATTTTTTATTTGCTTTTTCATCTTTTTTGTATAAATCAGTATATACAGGCATTTTTTTGAATACAGCTTGCATTACTAATTCTTCGAATGCATCTCTAGTACCTGAAGATTTTGGTGGTCCATAAACAATGATTTCTCTATTTGGTAATGATGCATCAATATCTGACCATTTTTTATATGGGTTAGCAATTAGAGATTTCCCATCTTTTGAAGGAACTTCTTTAGCAACTGCTAAAGCTAAGTGTTTTTTAGAAATATCAAATGGTGCATTTGATTTAGCTTGAGCAAAAGCAATACCGTCATATCCGATTACTGCTTCAGTAATATCAGTAACACCGTTCTCTTGACACATTTTGAATTCTTTTGCTTTCATTCTTCTTGAAGCATTAGTGATATCTGGAGTATTTAAATCATTTCCAGCACAGAATAATTTCATTCCACCACCTGAACCAGTTGATTCAACAACAGGAGTTGGGTATTTAGAAGTTGCACCTAACTCTTCAGCTACAGCTGATGAAAAAGGATAAACAGTTGAAGAACCAACAATTTTAATTTGGTCTCTTGCTGCTAAAGAAGTAGTTAAAACAGCACATGCACTTAAAGCTAATAATGATTTTGATAAAGTCATTTTTTTCTCCATAAATAATTTATATGGTGAAAGTATAATAGTTGTTGATTACAGAATGGTTACTTTGATATTAATCGCAAAGTATAAATTTTTCTTGAAACTCTTTAGTAGTTCTTACAAATAATTCATCACAATTATCTGCATGATTATATGGTTTGTAGATTATAGCTTCAACCCAATTGTCATCTTCTTGGATTTTGCAAAAATTGATTGTTAGATATTTCTCTTTATTTTTGTAATGAATGTAAAGTTGATTAAGTTTTAACATAAATATTAAAGCAAGGAACTTTTAAAGTCCATTTGCTTCAATTAGTCTTGCTTGATGATCAGCAATAAGAGGATCAATTACTTCATCAAACACACCGTCGTTCATAATAGCGTCAAGTCTATATAAAGTAAGATTTATTCTATGGTCTGTAATTCTTCCTTGTGGATAATTATAAGTTCTAATTCTTCCACTTCTGTCTCCAGTACCAACTTGCTCTTTTCTAGTAGCACCTTCTGCTTCCATTTTCTTTTGCATCTCAATTTCATAAAGTTTAGCTTTAAGAACTTTCATAGCTCTGTCTTTATTTTTATGTTGAGATTTTTGGTCTTGGTTTGTTACAACAATTCCTGATGGAATGTGAGTAATTCTAACAGCAGAGTCTGTAGTATTTACAGATTGTCCACCATTTCCACTAGCTCTCATAACATCTATTTTTAAATCATTTGGATCAATATGAACATCTACATCATCAACCTCAGGCATTACCGCAACTGTTATAGCTGAAGTATGGACACGGCCTTGTGATTCTGTAGCTGGTACCCTTTGAACTCTATGAGTTCCACCCTCGAATTTTAACTTCGAGAAAACATGGTCACCTTTAACTAAAATTACAATCTCTTTATAACCACCTGACTCACTCTCACTAGAGTTCATCATTTCAACTTTCCAACCATTACCTTCTGCATATCTTAAGTATGCTCTGTAAAGATCGCCAACAAATAATGCAGCTTCATCTCCACCTGTTCCTGCTCTAAGTTCTAAATAGATATTTTTGTCATCATTTGGATCTTTTGGAATCATTAGGATTTTGATTTCTTCTTCAAGCTCAGGTTTTCGAACCTCTAAAGTTTTTAATTCTTCTTTAGCCAATTCACCTAATTCATCATCATCAAGTAACATTTTATTTTCTTCAATGTCATTGATAACTTGAATATACTCTTTTGCTTTTGTAACAATTGGTTGTATTGATGACTGCTCTTTTGATAAATCAGTCATTCTTTTAATATCATTTGTAATATCAGGTGATATTAAAAGGTTGTTTATCTCTTCATATCTGTTGATAAACGATTGTAATTTGCTTTTTAACATTTATATCTTTTATTTTAAAATTAGATAGCGTTTACTTTAGTTTGTAATCTAGAAACTTTTCTAGATGCATTACCTTTCTTTAAAATCCCTTTAGATACACAGTGGTGGATATATTTGTTAGCAGTTGCCATTGCAGTTACTGCAGTCTCTTTGTTACCAGCTTCAACTGCTGCTAATACATCTTTTGTAACGTTTTTAATTCTAGTTTTGTAGAATCTATTTCTTTCAGTTTTAACCTTAGTTTGTCTAACTCTTTTTTCACAAGATTTGTGGTTTGCCATTTTATTTTAACCTCTTTATAAAATTTTTAAGGATAGAATAGTAGCTAAAGTAACTTAAAAAGAGTTTAATTTTAGGAAGATTTAATGAAACTATTCGGTACAGACGGTGTTAGAGGTAAAGCTGGCGAGTTCTTGGATGCTATAACAGTATTAAAGCTTGCAAAGGCAGCGGGAATATATTTTAAAAAGAATTCAACAACTAAGAAAATTTTAGTTGGAAAAGATACAAGAAGAAGCGGATATATGATTGAAAATGCTTTGGTATCAGGATTTACAGCAGTGGGTTATGATGTAATTCAAATAGGACCAATGCCAACTCCTGCAATTGCATATTTAACAGAATCTATGAGATGCGATGGCGGGATTATGATTAGTGCTTCACATAATCCTTTTGAAGATAATGGAATAAAGTTTTTTGATAATCATGGAAATAAATTAAGCACAGAAGCAGAAGCTGAGATTGAAGCAATTTATGATGACAATGAGCTTAGAATGGATTCTCAAGTAACAGGAAAAGAGATAGGTTCTTCTAAAAGAATTGATGATGTTATTGGAAGATACATTGTTTCAATTAAAAGTTCATTTCCAACGGATTTAACTTTAAATGGTATGAGAATTGTACTTGATTGTGCAAATGGTGCAGCTTATAAAGTTGCTCCTACAATTTTAGAAGAGTTAGGTGCTGAAGTTATAACATTAAACAACAAGCCAAATGGATTTAACATCAATGATAATTGCGGTGCAACACATCCAAATAATATAGGTAAAATTGTTCAAGAATATAGAGCTGATATTGGTTTAGCACTTGATGGTGATGCTGATAGATTAGTAGTTGTTGATGAAAAAGGTGAAGTTGTTGATGGTGATAAATTAATAGGTGCTTTATGCAAATATCTACACGATCAAAAACTACTTAAAGGAAATGGTTGCGTTGCAACTGTTATGTCAAATAAAGCTTTAGAAGACTTTTTAGCTAAAGATGGAATTGAACTACACAGATCAAATGTTGGTGATAAATACGTTCTTGAAGTTATGAAAGAAAAAGGTATCAATTTTGGTGGTGAACAAAGTGGTCATATCATTTTTGCAGACACAGCAAAAACAGGAGATGGATTAGCTTCAGCTCTTCAGGTTTTAGCATTGATTTTAAAATCAGGGAAAAAAGCAAGTCAAGTATTAAATCCTTTTGATTTATATCCTCAAATTTTACATAACATGAATGTTGGTGAGAAAAAACCATTGGAACAAATTGAAGGTTTAGAAGAGTTGTTAAAACCAATTAGAGAAAAAGGAATTAGGGATTTAATTAGATACTCAGGAACTGAAAATAAAATCAGACTTTTACTTGAGGGTAAAAATTCTAAAGAAGTTAGAGAGTCTATGGATGAGCTTATTTCATTTTTTAAAAAAGCACTTTAATTAAATGAACAACAAATTAAAATTATCTATTTTTATATTTGTTCTTTTATTTTTCCTTGACCAATTTGTAAAATATGGTTTTGCACATTGGGGATGGGATGTTGATGGTCCTTATATGAGTTTAAAACTTGCGTATAATTATGGCGTAGCATTTTCAATGTTTGAGTTTTTGCAAGAGTATTTAAAATATATTCAATTAGCTATGGTTATTGGTGGGACTATTTATCTACTTAAAAATAAAGATGTTTTTTATGAATATTGGTTAGCTGCAACATTTTTATATGTTGGGGCTTTATCGAATATTTTAGATAGATTTACTTATGGGGCTGTTGTTGATTATTTTTATTGGCATTATGGATTTGAATTTGCAATTTTTAATATAGCTGATGTGATAATCAATTTATCAGTGGCATTGATTTTATACAAACAATTTTTTGGCAAAAAAGCTGTTTAAAGCTTTTAATGCAGATTTAGATATAATCGCCAAAATTAATTTAGAAAATAAACTATTAGGATAACGAAATATGGGTCAAACGATTACAGAAAAAATATTTAGTGAACACGTAGGAAGAGAAGTTTTTGCGGGAGAAATTGTAAGAAGTCCAATTGATATGGTAATTGGAAATGATATTACAACTCCTATTTCTATTAGAGCTTTTGAAGAGAGTGGTAGAGAAAAATTAGCAAATCCAGAAGGTTTTGCAATTGTATTAGACCACTTTATTCCAGCTAAAGATATTGCTTCAGCAAATCAAGCAAAAATCTCTAGAGATTTTGCAATGAAACATGATTTAAAATACTTTTTCGATGAAAAAGATATGGGTATTGAACATGCATTATTACCTGAAAAAGGTTTAGTTTTACCAGGTGATGTTATTATTGGTGCTGATTCACACACATGTACTCATGGTGGATTAGGTGCGTTTTCTACAGGAATGGGAAGTACAGATATTTCATTTGGTATGATTACTGGTGGTAATTGGTTTAAAGTTCCTGAAACAATTAAAGTTGTATTCAATGGTAAACCAGCAGAACACGTAACAGGAAAAGATTTAATCTTAGAAATCATTAGAATTTTAGGTGTTGATGGAGCTTTATATAAAGCTTTAGAGTTTACAGGTGAAGCTATTAAATACTTATCAATGGATGATAGATTCTCTTTATGTAACATGGCAATTGAAGCTGGTGCAAAAAATGGTATTGTTGCTTATGATGAAATTACTGAAGCATTCTTAAAAGAAGTGGCTGAAAATAATGGTGGATTAAGAGCTGAGCCAAAAATTCACTATTCTGATGAGGATGCAACTTATTGTCAAACTATTGTAATTGACACTGATAAATTAGAGCCTGTAATTGCATATCCATTCTTACCATCAAATGGACACTCTGTATCTCAAGCAGTTGAAGATAATATTAGAGTTGACCAAGTATTTATTGGGTCTTGTACAAATGGTAGATTATCTGATTTTAAAATGGCAGCTGAAATTTTAAAAGGTAAAAAAGTAGCTAGACATGTAAGACTTATATTAACGCCTGGTACTCAAAAAATCTTAAGAGATGCTACAAAATTAGGATATATTGATACTTTAGTTGATGCGGGTGGAGTTGTTTCAAATCCAACTTGTGGAGCTTGTTTAGGTGGATATATGGGAATCTTAGGAGATGATGAAGTTTGTATTTCTACAACTAATAGAAACTTTGTTGGAAGAATGGGTTCAAGATCTTCAAAAATTTATTTAGCTAATTCAGCAGTTGCAGCAGCTTCTGCAATCTCTGGATATATCACAGACCCAAGAGGTTTATAAGACTAAAAGAAGAGTAAAAGACTCTTCTTTTAGGCAATTCATAAGAATAATATCTACTCTTATTATAATCTAATCTTATAAAAAATTTATAATTTTAACTTCTTTTTTAGTTTTATGTTAATCTATTTATGCTATCCTATTGCTATATAAATAAATTGTTTAAGGACAAAAAATGTCAAAAAATGAATTAGATAAAGCATTAGAACTAATTGATAGTGAAGTAAAAAAATTTGGTATCTCAAGAAGAGATGCTTTAAAATTAGCTGGATTAAGTTCAGCAGCTGCGTTAATGGGAACAACTCAAGCTCAAGCTGTTGAAGCAAAAGCAAGTGAAGCTAAGGGAAAAATTTTAATTATTGGTGGTGGATTAGCAGGTATTTCTACAGCTGCTAGACTTACAAATACTTTAACAAATCCAGATATTACTATTGTAGAACCAAATCCAAAATCAGTTTGTTATCAACCAGGATATACATTAATTGGTGGTGGAGTTTATAAAAAAGAAGATGTAGATTACAATACAAAAGATTTTTTACCAGCTGGTGTAGAGATGATTTTAGATAGTGCTGCTGAATTTATGCCTGAAGAGAATGCTGTTGTTTTAGCATCAGGTAAAAAATTAAATTATGATTACTTAATTGTTGCTACAGGTGTTGCTTTAGATTATGGAAGAATTAAAGGTTTAGAAGCAATTGGACAAACATACAGCTCTGTTGATGGTACAAAAATTATAGACACTTTTAGTGATAGTGGAGCTTGTTCTATCTATAACATGGATTCATCAGTTCAAACATGGACTCAAGTTGAAAAATTAATCGAAAAAGCAAAAAAAGGTAAAGTGAAAGCTTTATTTACGGATCCAAATACACCTATAAAATGTGGTGGAGCACCTAAAAAAATCATGTATTTGGTTAATTCAAGACTTGAAGAAGCTGGAGTAAAAGATAATGTTGAGTTACACTATTTTGATGATTCAGGAAAATATTTTGGTGTAAAAGAGTATGCAGATGCTATTGAAGAACAATTCAAAGTTAGAAACTTTATTACACATTTTAATCATAATCTTTCTGGTGTAGATTTAAAAAATAATGTAGCTACATTTACTAAAGTATGGGAAGAAAAAGGTAAATGGGATGCTGACTTAGAAGAGTATGAAATTATCAAAAAATCAGAAGATGTAAATTTTGATTTTGATTTTATTCATATTACTCCTCCTCAAAAAGCAGTTGATGCAGTTGCAAAATCAGCTATTGGTTCAGGAAAAGGATGGGTTCCTGTAAATCAAGAAACTTTACAACATGTAAAATATCCAAATGTATTCTCAATAGGAGATACAGCTGCTGTTAAAATGGGTAAAACAGGTGGAACAGTTAGAAAGCAATATAAAGTTTTAGTTGATAACTTAGTAGCTGTTATGGAAGGCAAAGTTCCAAAAGCTAAATTTGATGGTTATACTGTTTGTCCTTTAATTACAGGTATTGGAACGGTTATGTTAGCTGAGTTTAACTGGACAGCAAAACCAGCCCCTTCATTCCCTCTTGATCCAACTGTTGAAAGATATATTTGGTGGTTGTTAAAAGTTTATTTATTAAAACCAATGACTCAATATGGAATGTTATCAGGTAAAGCGTAAATTTTGAAAAAAGAGCTTTTTATATATTTTTTTATACTAGTAGTTTTAACACTGCTAGTACATTATGAAGCTTTTTTATCTAATCCTTTAACTCAAATTGTAAATCTTCCTAATTCAGGAGCTTACGGTTTAGGAGGATTGCATCCTTTTGTATTTACACTTGTAGTTTATATATTGTTATGGATTCCAAGGTTAATAGGAAAGGTTTTTAAAAGTAAATAAAAAAAGGGAAGATGATAATCATCTTCCCTTTTTTATTGTTTATGCAAATTTAAATTAGTTTAAAGCTGCTTTAGCTTTTACTACTAATGAAGCAAATGCAGAAGCATCGTTCATAGCCATGTCAGCTAAGATTTTTCTATCTAATTCAATGTTAGCTAATTTTAAACCGTTCATGAATCTTGAATAGTTGATATCATTTAATCTACAAGCAGCATTGATTCTTACAATCCAAAGCTTTCTAATATCTCTTTTTTTCTGTCTTCTATCTCTGTAAGCATATACTAAAGATCTTTCTAATTGCTCTTTAGCTTTTCTAAAATGTTTTCTTCTACCGCTAAAAAATCCTCTAGCAGCTTTTAAAACTTTTTTATGTCTTCTTCTTCTAACTACACCAGTTTTAACTCTAGGCATATAATTTTCCTTTCTTTACTCTTATATTTTTTATAAGGTGTCAACTTTTGTTGAACTTGTCCGCATTGCGGAGGGACTATGTAATTTTAAATCTAAAAGATATTAAAAATTACGCTTGGCATAACATAGCTTTTACTTTTGAAGCGTCTGTGCTATGAACAGTTTGTGGTCCTCTTAAGTTTCTTTTTCTTTTTTGAGACATTTTTGTTAAAATGTGACTTCTAAAAGCAGATCCTCTTTTAATAGAACCGTTTTTTTTCACTTTAAATCTCTTTAAAGCTCCACTGTTACTTTTCATTTTTGGCATGTAACGAATCCTCCTATTAAATTTGCATTTTTCATTTTTTGAAAAAGTTTGGTATTATACTGAAAAAAATATTAATAAAATTTGAAAATTTGGATAAATTTGAGAATTTATTATTTAATTGAGCAAAGAAGAGTTAATAAACTCTTCTTTTTTTAAGTAAAAAATGATGTAATTTTTACAGTGATTTGTTTAATTTATTTAGGAGTTACCATCATGTTTACGAATCTACCTTCTTGTTTAGGCTCTCCGTCTCTATTTGAATGATCTTCAATCATAGGCCATACTCTTTCAAGTACTTCAACTCCACCTTCTGGGTGAGCCATTTCTCTACCTTTTAAGAAAACTCTACATTTTACATGATAACCTTTTTCAAGGAATTCAATAATATGTTTAACTTTATAGTTAATATCATTTTCTGCAATTTTTACAGAGAATTTAACTTCTTTAACTACGATAACTTTTTGGTTTTTCTTAGCTTCTTTTTGTTTTTTCTCTTGTTGGTATTTAAATTTACCATAATCCATGATTTTAGCAACAGGTGGTTTAGCATCAGCAGCAACTAATACTAAATCTAATCCATCTTCATCAGCTAATGCTAAAGCATCTCTTGTTGATATAATTCCTAATTGACTACCATCAGCACCCATACATCTTAATTCTGGTGCTGTAATCATTTCATTCATAATTACATCATTACCTTTTTTAACTTGCTTACTCAAATTTTGCTCCCTTTTTTTAAGTCGTTTAACATATTAATAAACTCTTGCTCAGTCATATTAGACTGTTCTCTTTTTCTTCTATCTCTAAGTGCAACAGATTTGTTTGCAACTTCTTCATCTCCAATAACAACAATCATAGGCACTCTTTGTTTTTCTGCCATTCTAATTCTTTTGTTTAGAGATTCATTCATACTATAGATTTTAGAATCCATATCATTTTCTAAAAGTTCTCTTTGTAGCTGTTTACAGTAATCAACATGACTATCAGCAATAGGAACAAAAATTACTTGAGTTGGTGCAATTACAAATGGGAATTCACCAGCGCAGTGTTCAGTTAAAATACCTATAAATCTTTCAAATGAACCTAAAATTGCTCTATGAATCATAACAGGTTGATCTTTTTGACCATTTTCATTGATATATTCTACTTCAAATCTTTCAGGTAAATTCATATCAACTTGAACAGTTCCACATTGCCATTTTCTTCCAATAGCATCTGTAATTTTAATATCAATTTTTGGACCATAGAATGCTCCTCCACCCTCATCAATTCCATAAGGTAGATTGTTTTCATCTAAAGCATCCATGATACCTTTAGTTGTTTTTTCCCAAAACTCATCATCACCGATTGCTTTTTTAGGTTTTGTAGAAACTTCCATTTCATATTTGAAATCAAATAGTTTCATAAGTGAGTCAACGAACTCTAAAACATCAATAATTACATCTTTTACTTGTGATTGCATACAGAAAATATGTGCATCATCTTGAGTAAACTCTCTTACTCTAAATAATCCATGCATAGCTCCACTCATCTCATGTCTATGAACAACACCATATTCAAAGAATTTTAGTGGTAACTCTTTATATGAAACTAAATCATTTTTGAAAATTTGAATATGACCTACACAGTTCATAGGTTTAATACCATACTCTTGCTCATCAATGATTGTAAAGTACATATTTTCTTTATAGTTTTGATAGTGACCTGAAATTTTCCACATATCAGATTTTAGCATCTCAGGACCTCTTACAGGTTCATATCCTCTGATTCTATGAGCTTTATATAAAATATGTTCTAATTTTGATCTTAATCTTGCACCATTTGGTAACCACATTGGTAAACCAGCACCCACGTCATCATTGAATGTAAATAGTTCTAATTCAGTACCAAGTTTTCTATGGTCTCTTTTTTTAGCCTCTTCAAGCATTCTAACGTAGTCATTTAATTCACCCTTATCAAAGAAAGCAATACCATAGATTCTAGTGATCATTTCATTTTCTTCATCACCACCTAAGTATGCTCCAGCTACTCTAGTTAGTTTAAATGCTCTAATCATTCTAGTATTTGGTAAGTGAGGACCTCTACATAAGTCTTCAAAATCACCTTGTTTATACATAGTTAAGGTTGTATCTGTGATTCTTGATAAAACAGCTTGTTTTAATTCATCATTTGCAAATTTATTTAAGATATCTTCTCTTGTTGTTTCATATCTTTGAATTTCAAGTTTTCTATCTGCAATTTCTTTCATCTTTTTTTCAATTGCAGGTAAATCTTCATCTGAAATTTTAGCATCTACTTTAAAATCGTAGTAGAAACCTTCATTTACAACAGGTCCAACGAAGAATTTAGCTTCTGGGTATAACTCTTTGATAGCTTGTGCCATCATGTGAGCACATGAGTGTCTTAAAATCTCTAAAGATTCAGGTGAATTATCAGCTTTAATGTCTTCACCATCAATATTTAAAGATTCAGCAGTCTGAAGGTCATATATTTGACCATCAATCAATTTTCCAATAAGTTCCAATGATTTCCTTTATAAAATCTAGTTTAAATTTAAAATGCCTAAATTTTACTACAATCATTCTTAAATTAATTGTTAATGAAGATAATTTAATAATTTTTAGTTACAATATTTTTATGATATTAAATATTTCTAAGATAAAAACAGAAGCTTTATTATTGTTTTGCAGAGACCTAATAAACTCTTATCAAGACCAAAAATCAACGGTTGATTATGGATTAGATAATGAACTTTCAAAAGAGTTTGATGAAATAGCAAATGATATGTTAAAAAATATAAATTTAGTTTGCCAACCTAATCAATATTATTTAGACAATAGAAATCACTTTAGACCAAAGGCCATCTTAAAAGCCTATAATGAAATAAATAAGCTATTAATGAATAATTTAAAAGAAAATCAAGAGTTTAATCCTTCAATGCTTTATTTTTCAATGATTCAAAAGGATTTGGATTCATTACAAACGATGAAACAGGAAAAGACATTTTCGTACACGTATCAAACCTCAATGGTTTAGAAATTCGTGAAGGCGATAATGTAGAGTACACAGAAGAAGAAGGAAGAAA
>JALRJW010000208.1 GCA_023268955.1 Aliarcobacter sp.
AGTTTTTCAAAAAATATCTTAAAACCATTACTAAAAAGTGATGAGAATCTGCAAAAACAATTAAAAGAGACTATTCATGAACTAAATATTCCTGTTTCAACTATAAAAATGAATACTCAAATGCTTAAAAAGAAAATAGAAGATGAGAAGCATTTAAAGAGACTTTCTAGAATTGAACAAGCAAGTGATGATTTACTAAAGCTCTATGAAAATATGGAGTATGAAATTAAGACTTCAATAGATAAAGTTGAAATTTCAAAAGTAAATTTAAGTGATATTATTGAAAATAGTTTAGAAAAATTTAATGATATTAAAAAAGATATAACTGTAGCTACAAATATTGACTCAAATATTGAAATAATTTGCGATATAAAAGGTTTTGAAAAACTTATTGATAATCTTATTTCAAATGCCATAAAATACAATATTCCAAAGGGTGAAATACAAATAATCTTCAAAGATGATGTATTAAGTATATTTAATACAGGTCAATTACTTGATACAAAAAACTTAATGATAATTTTTGAAAAACATTATCAAGAAAACCCTCAAGCACAAGGCTTTGGTTTGGGTTTAAATATTGTAAAAGATTATTGCGATAAATACAATATTCTAATAAATATTGATGTAAAACAAAATGGTAATCAGTTTAATTTAAATATAAAAAGAGTACTGATTTGAAAAGTACAAAAAAATTCCACCAAAGAAGTTTTCATAATGACTTATATGATTTTGATGCACTAATAAAAAGTGAAAATAGTTTAAAAGAGTTTGTTAAACCAAATAAATATGGAAATTTATCTGTAGATTTTTCAAACCCGAATGCAGTTTTAACTCTAAATAAAGCTCTTTTGTCTCATTTTTATGGCGTTAAAAATTGGTCTATGCCAAAAGGATATTTATGTCCACCAATTCCTAGCAGGTCCAATTATATACACTATTTAGCAGATTTATTAGCTTCAAGTAATAATGGTTCAATTCCTAAGGGTAAGCAGATAAAAGGTTTAGATGTAGGAGTTGGAGCAAACTGTATTTATCCTATAGTTTGCAGTAGTGTTTATGATTGGAGTATGATTGGAAGTGATGTTGATGAAGTTTCAATTAAAAGTGCTAAAAATATTGTTGAGTCAAATGATAATTTGAAGAATAATATTGAAATTATCCATCAAAAAAATAAATCAAATATCTTCAAAGGTATTTTAAACTCTGATGATAAAATTCATTTCACACTTTGTAATCCACCTTTTCATAAATCTTTAAAAGATGCCCTTGTAGGAAATACAAGAAAAGTTAGGAATCTAAATAAAAATGATAAAGCTAAAAGTTCATTGAATTTTGGTGGTAAAAACAATGAACTATGGTGTGATGGGTGGGGAGTTGAAATTCATCCAGAAAATGATAAAAGAAAGCAAAGACTTTTCAAAAAACTGTTTATGGTTTACTACTTTAGTCTCAAAAAAAGAGAACATTAATCCTATAAAAAAAGCAATAAAAGATATAAAAGCAAATGAAATAAAAGTTATAGAAATGTCCCATGGACAAAAGATTACTAGGGTTATAGCTTGGAGTTTTTTAGATAAAAATGAGCAAAAAAACTTTTAAAAATAAAATATTTCACAGTTTTTTCATTTTGGAAATTTATAATTAAGTATAAACAAAAAAAGGAAGAAAAATGAACGTAAATGCAAGTGGAAGTATGATGCAAATGCAATCTCAGATGCAAATGAGAAAAATGGATGGTTCTGGTCAAGGTAACGGACAAGGTGGAGCAAATGGAATGAAATCTGTTATGCAAAACTTATCAAGTGAAGATAGAGTAACTTTACAAAATGAATTATCTAATATTTCTTCTGAAGATAATAAAGCTGCTATAAAAGATCAAATGAAACAAATAGATGCAAGTAACATGGATAGTAGTGCTTATTTAAATGAATTATTAAGTCTAATAAATCCTACAACAAGTGAAGAATCAACAAGTTTTGAGGTATATGCATAATTAAAAAAGCTAAAAAAGTTTTTTTAGATATAATCTTGCATGAAAATTTTATATTTAGAAGATGATATTGCATTAAGTGAAACTATTGAAGAGTTTTTAGAAGATGAAGGTTTTGAAGTTATTAGTGTAAAGGATGGTCAAAAGGCTTTAGATACAATTTATACTCAAAACTTTGATCTGTTCTTACTTGATGTTCAGGTACCAAAAATAAATGGATTTGAACTTTTAAAATCTATTAAAGAAGCAAACATTCAAACACCAGCTATCTTTACTACTTCATTAAATAGCATTGATGATTTATCAAAAGGCTATGAATATGGAGCTGATGATTATATTAAAAAACCTTTTGAATTAAAAGAGCTTTTGTTTAGAATTAAAGCTGTACTAAAAAGAGAATTTAAAACAAATAGCCATATTATTAAGATTGATGAAAATATTAATTTTGATATTAATACCCACGAATTAACCATAGATAATGAAGTTCATACTTTAAATCAAAAAGAGTCTTCTTTATTAAAACTTTTATTAAAAAACAAAAATCAATGCGTAACTTTTGATATGATTTTTGAATACGTTTGGACTTTTGATGAACAAAATAATCACGATAGTTTAAGAACTTATATTAAGAATTTAAGAAAATACTTAGGTAAAGATAGAATAAAAAATATTAAAAAACAAGGTTATATATTTGAGTAATCCCACAAGTAAAACTATAAAAAATGTATTAATTTTATATATAACTTCTACGTTTTTATTGATTTTATTTTTTGCGTATTTTTATTTTGATTATCAAAAAGGTATTTATAAAGATAAAGAATCTGAAAGTATGAAAATTAAAGCAGAACAGCTTTATTCAGAGTTTCAGTTTATGCATAACTCACTAAAAACAGATATAGAATATCCTAGATTTAAGGATTATAATTCTGCACTATTTGATATAGATAAAAAAGTTATTTTTTCTACTTTAAATACAAATAATGTTGATTTTGAAGATAATTATTTTCAAAAAGATAATGATTCATATTTTATATTAGAAATGAAACCTTACTATATGGGTGGTGCTTATATAGTTATAGAACAAGAAAGTAAATTAAGTTTTGAAAAACTTGGGTTTAAGATAATTGTTTTAGCGATTATTGCTTTGTTTATAATATCTTTAACTTCATTATTTTTAGTTAGACTTATTTTAAAACCACTTAAACAAAATGCTGAATTATTAGATAGATTTATAAAAGATACAACACATGAGTTAAACACACCAATTTCTACAATATTAACAAATATTGAGTTATTAGAAAGAA
>JALRJW010000374.1 GCA_023268955.1 Aliarcobacter sp.
AAAAAGATTCCAATCTACCATTGAGAGCCCAGATTCAGTAAGTCTTGTAAGGCCTCCGACTGTTATCATAATTAGAATTGATAAAGATAAAATTATTAACCATACAGATACCAAGTCTATTTTTTTCTTAAAAGCTTGTGGTGTTGCCGTTGATGAAAATGAAAAACCAATTTTTGATGAGCATCATGAAACTTCAAATCCTGATGTTTATGTAGCTGGTGATATTGCGATGGTTTCAGGGGGATCTATTGCTATAGCTTTAAATCATGGATATCATATTGTAAATAATATCTTAAGAAAAAGAGGAAAAATTTTCTCTCATACAGATAAATTTAGTAAATAAATTTATTGAAAAAAGAGGAAAATTCCTCTTTTTTATTTTAATTACACGTCTAAGTGTTCTACGTCTTTAGCGTGCTCTTCAATATAGTTTCTTCTTGGTTCTACTTCATCACCCATAAATAGTGTAAATGTGTCAGATGCAACTTCTGCGTCTTCAATTTTAACTCTTAAAAGTCTTCTATCTTCAGGAATCATAGTAGTTTCCCATAATTGTTCAGGGTTCATTTCCCCAAGTCCTTTATATCTTTGGATATAAGCACCTTTTTTAGCTAAATTTTCAACATCATCTAAAACTTCTAAAATATCTTTATCAAACATTGCAATATCTCTTTCTACAAGTTTTTTATAGATATATGTAGCTTCACTAAAGTATGGAGAAGCAAATAATTCATCATCAATTATTAATTCTTCTAAACCTTCATTTGTTTGAACAAATACTTGAATCATATCATCTGTAATTGTTTTTGATAAAATATTGTAACCTTTAGCAGTAATAAATTCAGAAACTTTTTCAAATAAAGTATTGAATTCTAAAGATACTAATTCTGAGTTTTCAACTAAATATCTTACAACTTCTACTAAAGAATATCTTTTTTCTAATTGTTCTAACATTCCTCTGTATCTAGAAACTAATTTAAATAAATCTAATAAATCATTATGACCTAAACCTTCAAATTCAAAAGATTCTAAACCATTTTCAATTAAGAAATTTGATAAAGCTGTATTATCTTTTAAATAAGTCTCATTTTTACCTTTTTTATATCTATATAAAGGTGGTTGAGCTATGTATAAATATCCTTTTTCAATAACTGGTCTTAAGAACCTAAAGAAGAAAGTTAATAAAAGTGTTTGAATATGAGAACCGTCAACATCGGCATCTGTCATAATAATAATTTTATGATATCTTACTTTTTCTTCATCAAAATCTTCACCAATTCCACAACCTAAAGCTGTAATCATATTTCTAATTTCATCAGATTTTAAAATTTTGTCTAGTCTTGATTTTTCAACATTTAAGATCTTACCTTTAAGTGGTAAAATTGCTTGGAAAACTCTATCTCTTCCTTGTTTTGCTGAACCTCCAGCTGAATCCCCTTCCACTAGATATAATTCTCTAATTGCTGGGTCTTTAGATTGACATTCTGCTAATTTTCCAGGAAGTGTTCCAACTGTCATAGCATCTTTTTTTCTAGTTAAATCTCTAGCTTTTTTAGCAGCTTCTCTACCTCGAGCAGCCATAATAGCTTTTTCCATTATTGCTTTTGCATCATTTGGATTTTCTTCAAAGAATTTATCTAGTTGTTCATTTGCTAATTTTTGAGTAATAGGTTTTACATATGATGAACCTAATTTCCCTTTTGTTTGTCCTTCAAATTGAGGTTCAGGAACTTTAACTGAAACAATTGCAATTAAACCTTCTCTTACATCATCACCAGTAATTTTTGTATCTTTTTCTCTAGCATTTGCATTTGAGTTTAAATATTTAACAATTGATCTTGTAAGTCCAGCTTTAAAACCAGCTTCATGTGTTCCACCATCGATTGTTCTAATATTATTAACAAAAGAGATAGTTTTTTCTGTATATGAAGTATTATATAAAAGTGCGATATCTACAACTACATCTTCAGCTTCACCACTAAATGAAATAGCCTGAGTAACTGCTGTATCTTTATTTAAATCTTGAACAAATTGAGAAATTCCACCTTCAAAATGGAATACTTCTTTTTTATTTGTTCTTTCATCATTTAAATTAATTGTAATAAATGGATTTAAATATGCAACTTCTTTAAATCTTTTTGCTAAAGTTTCATAAGTATATTCAGTTACTTCAAAAATAGAATTATCAGCTAAAAATTCAATAGTTGTTCCTGTTTTTCTAGGACTATCTCCAATGATTTCTAAAGGAGCTTTAGGAATACCACAAGAGAATTCTTGATAATGAATTTTACCTTCTCTATAAATAGTCATTTTTAAATCTTTTGATAAAGCATTTACAACAGAAACCCCAACCCCGTGAAGTCCCCCTGAAACTTTATATGTATCTTTATCAAATTTACCACCAGCGTGTAATACCGTTAAAACAACTGTTGCTGCAGACATTTTTTCAGTTGGATGTTCCGCAACTGGAATACCTCTACCGTTATCTTCAACTTTTATCCAATTATCTTTAGAAATTGTAATTTTAATAGTATCACAATGACCAGCCATAGCCTCATCTATTGAGTTATCAACAACTTCATAAACTAGATGGTGAAGACCATTGATATTAGTATCACCAATATACATCCCTGGTCTTTTTCTAACGGCTTCAAGACCCTTTAGTACTTTAATATTACTAGCGCCATATTCTTGACTCATTTATGTTTCCTTTTTTAATTTCTAAATTATTTTTCTAAAACAATTGGCATTACAATTGTATAAAACTTCTCATCTTCCAAATAAAATGGTAAATTAGATTCATTAAATCCAATTTTAATAGAAGAGTTATTTGTCATGCTTAAAAAGTCTAGTAAATATTTAGCATTTACAGCTAAATAGAACTCTTCTGTAATATTTAATTCAACATCAATTTGTGTTTTAGATTCTGTATCTTCATCTAAAGATTCAAATAAAATACTATTAGGAGAGAAAGTGATTTTAATATTTGAAAATAGTGAAGTAACTAATTTAATAGATTCTACTAACATAGATTTTGGTAGAGTTAATTCATATTTTAAATTTTTAGGAACAATTCTTTCATAATCTGGGAATTTTCCATTTATTAATTTTGTGAAAAACTTCATATTTTTATTAGAAACTACTAAGTTTGTATCATCAAATGAAATTTGTGCATCATCTAAGAAAAGTTTTTGAATTTCAATTATTGCTTTTTTAGGAATAATAAATTGATTTTCACCATTAGCAATGTTTTCTAAATATGAAATAGCTAATCTTCTTGTATCCGTTGCAACAAAATTAACTTTAGATGATTTAATATCAATTAATGCACCATTTAATTCATATGGGAGTTTTTGATAGATTAAAATATAATCTTGTATCAAAGGGATATACTTATAGAAAACTGTTTTGGGTAACTGGATTTATTGCTTTC
>JALRJW010000016.1 GCA_023268955.1 Aliarcobacter sp.
CCAACTTTAGAAGAGTTTGAAACAATAGTTGATAAAAAAAATAAAATCAACTATATAAAAAGTGCTTTTAGATACAACCATAATACTGGATATTGGGCGGATAGAGCTTTATGGAGAACATTATGGTTTTATGCTGATTACATGCATTTTGTAAGTGGAACTGCATATTATGATAGTCGTCATAAAAAGAAATTTGTAAGATGTGTTAGAAGTTACTAGATTGAAAATATAAAAAAATATAAGAGGTTTTAGTTTTGAGTAGAAGAGTATTGATATTACATGGATTAGGTGGAAGTGATTTTCCCCACTGGCAAGCGCATTTAGCAGCTGATTTAATAAAAGAAAATTATGTGGTTTCTTTTCCAGCTTTTCCAAATAGAGATAATCCAGACTTAAATGAGTGGAAAGAGTTTTTAAAAAAAGAGCTAGAGCACTTTAAACCTGATTATGTAGTTTGTCACTCTTTAGCAAATGTTTTATGGTTTCATACTTGTGATGAGCTTGATATTAAATTAAAAAAGCTTATGTTAGTTGCTCCTGTATCAAGAAATAGAGTAGTAGAAGCAGCAAGTAGTTTTTATCCATATCCAATACCAAATGATTTAAAATCAGTGGAAGTTATAATGGCAAGTTCTACAAATGACCCTTATATGAGTGTTGAAGAAGCTATTGGATTATCTAGTAAGCTTAATATTGGAAATAAAATCATGGAAAATGCTGGACATATAAACGCGGCATCTGGTTTTGGAAAACTTGATTGCGCTACGGAATGGTTAAAAAGAGAAGAAGAGTGTGAAATAAATCAAGAGTTATCTGGAGAAAATGTTTAATGATACTTTCAATAGAATCAAGCTGTGATGATAGTTCAATTGCTATAACTGATATTGAGACAAACGAATTAATCTATCATAAAAAAATATCTCAAGAACTTCAACACAGCGTATATGGTGGAGTAGTTCCTGAACTTGCTGCTAGACTTCATGTTGAAGCGCTTCCAAAAATACTACAAGAGTGTGAAGAGTATTTTTCAAAACTAAAAGCAATAGCAGTTACAACTGCACCAGGACTTAGTGTGACACTTATGGAAGGCGTTACTATGGCGAAGGCTTTAGCGATATCTTTGAATCTTCCATTGATTTCAGTAAATCATTTAAAAGGTCATATTTATTCACTTTTTATACAAAAAGATGAGGTTTTACCTATGACTATTTTATTGGTTTCTGGTGGTCATACTCAAATTATTCGAGCAAATGGTCTAAATGATATGGAAGTTATAGCAACAACAATGGATGATAGTTTTGGAGAGAGCTTTGATAAAGTTGCAAAAATGCTTGGTCTTGGATATCCAGGTGGCCCAGTTGTTCAAGAGTATGGATTAAAAGGAGATGAGAATAGATTTGATTTTCCTGTTCCTTTAAGACAAAGTCCAAATATAGAGTTTAGTTATAGTGGTCTTAAAAATGCGGTTAGAATGCAGATTTTAAAACTTGAAGAATCTGAAAATGGAATTACACAACAAGATAAATATGATATTTGTGCTTCTTTTCAAAAAACAGCTGTAACTCATATTATGCAAAAACTAAAGAAATATTTTAAAGTTAATCCTCCTAAAAATTTTGCGATTGTTGGTGGAGCTAGTGCAAATATATATTTAAGAAAAGAAATTGATGATATTTGTGCAAAATATGATGCAAAACTTTATCTAAGTGAATTAAAATATTGTGCTGATAATGCTGCTATGATAGGTAGGGTGGCAGTTGAACAGTATAAATTAAATGATTTTAGTGATATTGAAAATATAGATATTCAAACAAGAGTAAAAAAGTTATAAGGATTTTATGATGGGAAACTTAGCAGATTTATTAGCTTCAAATATGGGAAGTAAACTTCAAGGTGATAGTTTTGATACAGTAAAAGAAGATAAAAAGAAGAAGTCTTCAGGGGCAAAAAACAATGAAATTATTCCTAAAAATCAACATCAACTAGTTTTTACATATGAAAAAAGAAAAGGTAAACCCGTAACTTTAGTTGGTAGATTTAATATACCTGAAAATGAAAAAAAAGAGGTATTAAAGCTTCTAAAGAAAAAACTAGCTTGTGGTGGTGCTATCAAAGAAGAGTGGATAGAACTGCAAGGTGATGTAAAAGAAAAAATAAAAACTGTTTTAGAAACAGATGGTTGGAAGTTTAGAAAATAAAATTTAATCCATAAGGGGTATTGATGCAAAAAGTTTTTGATGAAGTTAATAGTTTAGATAAAAGATGTTACGAAGAGTTTGCATTAAGTGAAGATATCCTTATGGAACACGCTTCAAATAGCATAGCTACTTATATAAAAAATCAATTTAATAAAAATCAATCAATTCTAATAGTATGTGGAAGTGGAAACAATGGTGCTGATGGAATTGCATTAGCACGGATTTTACATAAAGATTATGATGTAAAATTATATATTCATAGTGAACCTAAGACTGAAATTGGAAAAGTTCAATTAAAAAGAGCACAGTTAGTTGGTGTGAATTTTGTTGAAAATATAGAATCTTGTGATGTTGTAGTTGATTGTTTATTTGGGAGTGGATTAAATAAGCCTTTAAGAGATGACACAGTTATAGTGATTGAGTCTTTAAATAAGCTTGAAGGATTTAAAATAGCTTGTGATATTTCAAGTGGAATAAATAATCTTGGACAAGTAGAAAGTATAGCTTTTGAAGCTGATATTACATTTACTATGGGTGCTTTAAAAACTTCATTGTTTACAGATGTAGCTAAAGAGTATGTGGGTGAAATAGTAGTTTGTGATTTAGGAATAAGTAGAGATATTTATGAAACTAATTCTGAAATTTATTTACTTGAGCAAAGTGATTTAAAACTTCCTTTTAGGAACAAAAAAAATACACACAAAGGAAGCTTTGGGCACTTAAATGTAATAGTAGGTACAAAAGAGGGCGCTGCAAAACTTACAGCTGA
>JALRJW010000121.1 GCA_023268955.1 Aliarcobacter sp.
CTCTTTTGGAGTTGTTAATCCTCCCCAAATTCTAGGAACAACTGAATATGTCCCATCTTTTTGGATATTTGCGAAGTTTCTGTCATTTACTAAAGCACTTCTTTTATCGTTTTGATATTTATCATCGTTGTATTTTGCTAATAAATAGTAGTTTACAGCTGGTCTGCATTTTGAACAACCATCTTGAGTTTTCCATTCTAAAAGTTTAAATACATCATATACATTGCTAAATTCGTTTTCATCAATTGCTTTTTTAATTTCACCATGACTTTTATCTGTGCAAGAACAAATTCCTTCTTGAACTTGGTTATATTCATCTCCTAAAGTATTTACTAAAACTTGTTCAACTAAACCTAAACAAGACCCGCAAGAAGCACCTGCTTTTGTACAAGATTTTACATCATTTAATGATTTTAAATCTTTATCTTTGATAGCATTTACTATGTCACCTTTGCAAACACCATTGCAACCACAAACTTCTTCATCATCACCCATAGAATTGATATCATCTCCACCATGACCACTATCACCCGATAAAATTGATTTCCCAAATAAGATTTTTGTTCTTAAATCACTTATGTCAGTATGCTCTTTTAAAAGTTTTAGATACCAAGAAGCATCTGCTGTGTCTCCATATAAAACGATACCTATAATTTTATTGTCATAAATCACAAGTTTTTTATAAACACCAACTTTTTCATCAAGTAAAATTAATTCTTCCGTTGTCTCATCCCCTAAATAATCACCTGCACTAAATAAATCAACACCAGATATTTTTAATCTAGTTGATAAAGTTGAGCCAGTATAACCATCTGTTTTAACCCCAGCTAGGCTTTTAGCTAAAATTTTTCCTTGTTCATATAAAGGAGCAACAAGACCATAAGTATTTCCATTATGTTCTACACACTCTCCAACAGCAAAAATTGATTCATCACTTGTTTGCATAAAATCATTAACTAAAATACCTTTTTTGCAATCTAATTCTTTGGCTAAATCAGTATTTGGAATAATTCCAGTAGCAAAAACTACAATATTTGATTCAACACTTGTTTCATCACTAAAACTTACTTTTTCAACCTCTTTTGAGCCTTCAATATTTGTCACCGTAGTATTTAATTTAAACTCAATTCCATATTTTTCAAGATTTTTTTGAAGAAGTTTTCCACCTGTTACATCAAGTTGTTGAGATAAAATTGAACCACTTCTATGAACTAAAATAGTTTTAACTCCATGCATAGCAATACCATAAGCAGCTTCAAGTCCAAGTAATCCACCACCAACTACAACTGCTGTTTTACTTTTGTCAATAGTTGAAATAATAGTATCAACATCAAATTTATTTCTAAAAGCTATAACATTTTTTAAATCACTTCCAGAAGTTTTTGGAATAAAAGGTTTTGAACCTGTTGCAATTAATAGTTTGTCATAAAATTCATTTTGACCAAATTCATCTGTGATATATTTTTCATTTTTATTAATTGAAATAATTTTATTAGATTTTTTAAGTGTGATATTGTTTTGTTCATACCAAGATTGATGATTGATGATTGTATCTTCAAAACTCTTTTCACCTGATAGAATATATGAAAGCATAATTCTATTGTAGTTTACATATGGTTCTTCTCCATAAATGGTTATATCATATTTGTCATTTGTAATTTCAAGCAAATCCTCAATGGTTCTTAAACCACTCATTCCATTTCCAATTACGACAAGTTTCTCTTTCATAATATTTCCTTGTTGTGTTAATATAAAAATATTTTAACAATAAAATTAATGAAATATTAAGAATAATTGTTTATAAAATAGACATTTAATAACTAAATATATCTATTATCTTTAGTTATTAATGTAAATTTAAGCTAAATACTAAATTTTGATGATTTTTACAGCGTTGTGATTATAATCGGGCTCTAATGAGTCTTTATCAAGTAAGTCATTTGTTATGTAATTTACATTTCTATTTGAAATAGGAACAAAAATAGTATCAATATTTATATTATCAGTAATAAATGCTTTTGACTTTATTTCTCCTCTTTTAGAGATAATTTTGATAGGATCATTATGTTCTATTCCTAAATCCTTTGCATTTTTACTATGAATTTCACAAAAATCTAAATCTTTATATTTTAAAAGAGTTCTTGGTAGATTAGTTTTTGTTCCACTGTGCCATTGGTCTCTTGTTCTTCCTGTAATCATTAAAAATGGATATTCTAAAGAAGTTCTTTCACTTAAAAGTTTGTTTTCTACAAAATGTAAATTTGCTTTTTTGTTTTCAGTGAAGAATAGTTTTTCTTCAATAATTTTTTCTCCCCATCTAAATGGTTCTTTTTTAAGTTGTTCATATGAAGTTTCATAAATGTTTAGATGTGGATTTAGTTTTGTCATTTCTTGATATTCTTCAAAAATCTCTTTTGGATTTTTAAAGTTAAATGCCTCATTAAAACCTAATTCTTGAGCAATTAATTGAAAGATTTCCCAATCAGGCTTACAATCAATTGATGTTCTAGTTAATTTTTCTTGTTTTGTGATAGTTCTATCAAGATTTGTTTGTGTTCCTTCTTTTTCTCCCCAAGGAGCAGCTGGTAGTTTTATATGAGCAAATTTTGAAGTTTCTGAATTTTCGTAGGCATTTATTTCAACAACCATAGGAATTTTTTTGATTAGTTCTTCTGTTTTATTTCTATTTGGCAAGTGATAAATTGGATCCGTATGACACACTATT
>JALRJW010000338.1 GCA_023268955.1 Aliarcobacter sp.
GTTGCTAAGTTTTACGCTCATTGAAAAAACAATTTGTTTTTGATAATCTTGGTCAATATTTAGATTTAAAGAAGCATTTGTTTCAATGGTAACTTTATGGCCATTGTCTATGTAGTGTTTTATTAGTTTTTGGAACTCTTCTTTATTCCAATATAAAAGAGGTTCTCCACCTGTAATTACAATATCTATTTTATAGTCATAGTTATATGTTGAAATAAGATTATCAACTTCATTTACAATTTCTTCATAAGATTTATATTTTGTCCAAGTATCACTAAACTCTTTATCAACGGCAAAATATGAATCACAAGCGCACTTTTTTATTCCACTTGGTGTTTCATACTCAACATTAAAACCTTCACATTTGAAGTTGCATTTACCAAATCTAATAAATACAGAGGGTCTTCCTACGAATTTCCCTTCACCTTGAATAGTTGGACCAAATATTTCATTTATTTCAAGCATAAAAAGTACTCTTACTTTTAGGAGTTTCCAAAAATTCTAAATGGGAAACTTCAACATTTAATTTAGTCATTTTTTTTGCAACGATGCTTAAAAGCCATGCTGAGATATTTTCACTTGTTGGAACAAAATCAACAATAATATAACCTTCATACATTTCAATTAGATGTTGTTCTTTATTTGAAATCTTTGATAAATCAGGAATCATATACCCTTCATTAAATTTGATTAGATTTTGTTTATCTTTGTAATGGGGTAATAAAGTTTCAAATAAAGGGTCATTTATATCAAGGATAAATTTGTGGTCAAGTACATCATCTAGGAATTGTTTAAACCAATTAAGATGTTTAAAATCTGTAACCATTCCATTTTCAAGTTTCCTTGCTTGTAAATAAACTATAACTTTTCCTTGGTGACCATGCAAATGTCTGCACTTTAAACAACCATCTAGTGAAAATTCAGTGTCAAGTGTTTGAGACCAAACCCTATGACCATAGCAAAAATCAAACTCTTTAGATATTTTCCAATGCATTATAGACCTTTATATGCAATTGGATCAACGGCATTTGCAAGTTTAAATCCATTTAATCTTAATCTGCAAGAATCACAAACACCACAAGCAGCATCTTCTTCTTTGTAGCATGACCAAGTATGTTCTAAAGGAACATTTAACTCTAAAGCTTTAGTAACAATTTGAGCCTTTGAAAGATGAACAAGTGGAGTTATAATCTCAATTTTTGTCTCTTCTTTTGTTCCTTGATTAATAGCTTTTTGCATATCTTGAATAAATTGATCTGTACAGTCAGGATAGCCTGAACTATCTTCTTGAACAACTCCAATATACATAGCACTTGCTTGCTCTTTTTCAGCAATTGCAGCTGTTATTGAAAGAAAAATTCCATTTCTAAACGGAACATATGTAATAGGAACACCAGGTTTAACACCATCTGTTGGAACATCAATAGAACAATCTGTCAAAGCACTAGCTCCTATTTGAGTGAAAAATGGTATGTCTATTTCATATTTTTCTTTAATTTGTAAATCTTCACAAATATTTCTAAATGCTTGTAACTCTTTATTTTGAGTTCTTTGTCCGTAATTGAAATGAACAGCAATAATTTCATAACCATCTTTTTTAGCTATGTATGAAGCTAAAGTTGAATCCATTCCACCACTTAATATACAAATAGCTTTTTTATTATTCATTATTATATCTATCCTTGTAATTGTGATACTAAAAATATCATTTTGAGTTTTGATTAATTATATAGTAAGTTTAAAATAGAAAACTCATATCAAGTTAGATATAATATCTAAATTTTATAAAAGTGAGATAAACATATGGAACTGATGCAAAGTGCAATTGACACACACGTATATGTAATTTATTTTTTTCTAGCAGTAATGCTTTTTAACTTGTACTCAGTAACTACCCAAAAAGATTTTATTAAATTAGCTAAAAGACTTAAATTTATGACTCCTTTATATCATCTAACAAATGCTATTGTTATTTACACAGGAACTATTGTTGCTTTTTATGCGCAACATTTTTCACTAACTATTGCTTTGATGATTCCTGCTTCAATATTTTTATTGGTAATTGAGATTAAAAGATATAAAAAAATGAGAGTTATAAAGTTTGCAGATACTCAATTACAAGAAGAGTTTTATAAATATGCTAAAAAGATTTATACGATTGAAATTGGTGTACTAGTAGCTGTATATATTATTTCTAAGGTGTTTTAATGCAATTTGTTTATGATGAAAATGCTAGTAAAGAGATACTTGAAGTAGGGGAAGATAACTTTAAATACTTAATAAAAGCTAGACGTCATAATATAGGGGATATTATTCATTTTAGAAATTTAGAAGATAGTTTTATATATGAGTATGAGCTATTTGAAATAACTAAAAAATCTGCATCTTTTAGAATGCTTTCAAAAGAAGAAAAAGT
>JALRJW010000363.1 GCA_023268955.1 Aliarcobacter sp.
TTGTAGCTTGTAATGCTTGGTAAGCATTGATTGTTCCTACAATTTGTAGTGGTTTTTCTTGACTTAACGCTTCTCTAAATTTTTTTCCTGCGCTCATACACATCCTTTAAATTGAAATGACTTACATTATACATGATTCGTACATAACAGTTATGTATTTTTTTTGTTCAGTAAAATACAATTTTTTAAACTATAAATCATAAAATGTACAAAAGTTGTATTTATGATTAGAAATGGTACAATTAATTCCTAATAATACTTTAAGAATTGGATTTATGTAATGAATTTTAAAACATCACTGCAAAAATTTATAGAAATATTTAACAGATCAAATCTAAGTATTTCTAAATTTGCAAACTTAATAAATAAAGATAGAAGAACAGTAACATCATGGATTGACAATATTACAGATGTTGAACCAAACGAAGATGTTAAAAATAAAATATGTGAAATTTTTAGATATCCAGATTTTATTTGGGATGAAGATTGTGTGGGTGAAGATTTCGTAAAATCTATCACTCAAATACCTCAAAAAGAAGTAAGAATAATCGATGAAGATTATTATGGAAGACTAAAATACATTATGGAGCTTGAAAAAAACAGAAGATTTGTAATTCAAGCACAGTTTCCTGGACCTATGTATAGAGATACAGCAGTTCAAAAAATATATAGAACAAAAACAAGTAAAGAGATTGAAGATTTAAAGCAAGAAAGAATTGATCAAATGCTTAAATATGATTATGATACTACTGAGTGGTATTCAATTAAATCAGTTCTTAGCTTTTGTTTTGCAAGTATTGGAAATTTTTATTCAAAAGAGGAAAAAATTAGAATATTAGAGTTAATGTATGAACTTTTTCATAACAACTATAATAAAAAACTCTTTTTATTTGATAGTTTTTCAAGAAAAATCTATGGAATGGAAACAACATATATCTCTATAAATATTAAGCAAAAGATTCTTTTTTTTAAATCACCTATTGAATCTGTATTTATTGAAATAAGAAATAAAAATCTAGTTGAAAGAATGCATAAATATTATAGTTCACCTATTGAAGCTCCATCCCATGTGAATTTTTTAGAATCTGTTAAGATTATTAAAATACTGCAAGAAGCTCTAAAATACAACAATGATATTAAACAAACTTATGAGATTATAAATAGAACAACAGACTATGGTGAACTTTTTTATCATAATTTATCACTTGACTTACAAAAAGAAGTAAGTGAGCCAAAATCAGGTCAAAGAAGAAATTAGGATAATAAAAAATATTACATAATGAAAGATTTCAAAGTAAAATATGAAAAGTTTGATACTATAACTTTATGAATGAAAAATACCAAATACTAAAAGAAATTTTTGGACATGAAAAATTTAGAAGTTTTCAAGAAGAAGTTGTAGATACAATTTTAAATAAACAAGATGTTTTAACAATTCTTCCAACAGGTGGTGGAAAATCACTTTGTTATCAGTTGCCAACATTATTAATGCAGGGAGTTACTATTGTAATCTCTCCATTAATAGCTCTTATGCAAGACCAAGTAAAAGCATTAAATGATTTAAATATAAAATCAGCCATGATAAACTCATTAAATGATGAAATGCAAAATACTCAAATAATGCAAGAAATGTTAGAGGGTAATTATAAGTTTATATATGTAGCCCCTGAAAGATTTACTTCAAATGATTTTGTAAGTGTTTTGCAAAGA
>JALRJW010000100.1 GCA_023268955.1 Aliarcobacter sp.
ATTTTTAGCATAAATTAAAATACCCAAAATTTGCATGCTCTAAAACTGTTCAAATTGGCATTTGTTATGCCTATAACATAAACAAATGTTATACTAAAAGGATTGGTATCCAAAATACTTCAAACCAGAACATTTTGTAAAATTAGGAAGAAAAAAGATTGAGAAATTAATAAAAAAAATTGGTATTTTTAGAGTTAAAGCAAAAAGTATTTACCTAATGTCAAAACAAATTTTAGAAAAGCATAACGGCAATGTGCCTAAAACTTTTGAGGAACTTGAAAAATTACCAACAGCAATGGTTGAAATTGCTAAATTTATAGGAAAATTCAAGTCAGGTGTAAATGACGCTAAACAAACTTTAGACAATGAACTTAACTTAAGTGACATGAAATCTGAATTAGAAAGTTTAAAAGCTCAATTAGCCCAAACAAAAGAAGATGCAAAAAAATCTGCAGGTTTAGATGATTTAAATTTAGATGAAGTTATACATGGTGATTATGCTTTAGAATCAAAAAAAGATAAACCAAAAGCTAAGCTAAACGATGAGATCATTGAAACTACTATTACACAAAATGATGAAGAAAAAACAGAAAAAAAGTCTAAAAAAGAGGACAATCTTTAATGTTTGAAGATTTAAAACCACATATAGCTGATCTTAGAAAAAGATTGGTAATTTCAAGTTTAACGCTTTTAGTTACATTTTTTGCATGTTTTGCATTTTATGAACCAATTTTAGGTTGGATGATGTTACCTATTGAATCTGTATTACCTCCAAAATCACAAATGGTTGCAGTTGAAGTTCAAGAAACATTTTTTACAGCTTTAAAAGTATCATTTTTTGGAGCATTCATAATTTCATTGCCAGTTATCTTTTGGCAATTATGGCTGTTTTTAGCTCCAGGACTTTATGACCATGAGAAAAAACTTGTATTACCATTTGTATTATCAGCTACAATAATGTTTTTAATAGGTGCTTCATTTGCTTATTGGGTTGTTGTTCCTTTTGGTTTTGAATTCTTAGTTAATTTTGGTTCTGCTGTTGTTACAGTATTGCCAAGTATTGGGAAATATGTGACATTTTTCACTAAGCTTTTATTTGGTTTTGGTGTTGCTTTTGAATTACCTGTTTTAACTTTTTTCTTAGCTTCTATTGGATTAGTTGATGATAGAACATTAAAAGATTTCTTTAAATATGCCGTTGTTTTAATTTTCTTACTTTCAGCACTATTAACACCACCTGATGTTCTAACTCAATTTTTAATGGCGGGACCATTAATTGTTCTTTATGGAATCTCTATTTATATTGCAAAAATAGTAAATCCAGCACCAAAACAAATTGATGAAGATGTGGAGGAAGATTAAAATTGCTTGATCCACTAAAGACTTCAAGTTATGATTACACATTACCAAAAGAATTAATTGCCACTCATCCAGCAGTTCCTGCTGATAGTGCAAGGCTTTTGGTTTACAATAGAAATACAGACACTATAACTCACACTACTTTTAAAAATCTTATGGATTTTATTCCCGATGATGCTTCAATTTTTTTAAATGACACAAAAGTTATCAAAGCTAGAATTTATGGGCAAAAAGAGTCTGGTGGTAAAGTAGAATTACTTCTAAACAAACCTTTATTTATGGATAGATATCTAGTTATGATTAGGGGTAAAGTTCAAGTTGGAACAAAACTATCTTTTGAAAAAGATTTAAATGCTGAAGTATTAGAGCTAAATGATGATGGTTCAAGAGTAGTTAGTTTTTCAAAAAATGGTAAAAAAATAGACTTTTTAGAATTAGTTGAAACGCTAAATGATATTGGTCACTTGCCATTGCCTCCTTATATGAATAGAGAAGATGAAAAGCAAGATGAAAAAGATTATCAAACTTTATTTGCTAAAAATTATGGTGCTGTTGCAGCTCCAACTGCTTCATTACATTTTACAGATGAATTATTACAAAAAATTCATGAAAAATTTGATGTAAACTTCTTAACTCTTCATGTTGGAGCTGGAACTTTTAAACCGGTTGATTCTGAAGATATTTTAAACCATCCTATGCACAGTGAATATTTTGAAATAGGACGTGAAGCAAAAGCTTCAATTGACAGTGCTAAAAAAAGATTAGCGGTTGGTACAACTGTAACAAGAACTTTAGAATACTATGCAAGAACAAACAAAATTCAAGGTGAATGTGATCTATTTTTAAATCCTGCAAACAAACCTATTGTAGTTGATTATTTACTAACAAATTTTCACTTGCCAAAATCAACTTTAATTATGTTAATTGCTTCATTTTTAGGTTTAGAAAAAACCCTTGAAGTGTACAATGAAGCAATAAAAGAGAAATATAGATTTTTCTCTTACGGCGATGGAATGCTAATAATTTAAACTAAAATACAAGGACTTTAAACAAAATGCCACACTATATATTATTTGATACTGAAACAACAGGTGGAAGTGAAGAAGATAGAATCATTCAATTTGGTGCTATGATTTTTGACCAACAAGGAACTATTGAAACTTTTGATGAATTATGTTCTAGTGATGTTGAAATTAAACTTGAAGCTATGGAAGTTCATAATATCACTCCTAATCTACTTGAAGGTAAACCACAAGCTACACAAACTGATTTTTATAAAAGAATAAATGAATTAAATACTCCTGAAAACTTTTTAATTGCCCACAATATTAACTTTGATTTAGGGATGATTAAAAAAGAGGGTTTTGTTAATCAACTTCAAATAATTGATACACTTAGATGCGCTAAACATCTGTTTAGTGAATTACCTTATCACAGACTTCAATACCTAAGATATGCTTTAAAACTTTATGAAAATGAGCAACAAGAAGCTCAAAAACTAAATATCACTATTAAAGCTCACGATGCTATTGGAGATGTTTTAGTTATGAAACTATTTTTATCAAAATTAGTGGCAAAATGTAGAGAAATATATCCTGATTACAATCCAATGGAAAAACTTGTTGAATTAACAAAAACTCCTGTTTTAATCAAAACTTTTAGATTTGGAAAATACAAAGGTCAAGAAATAGCAAAAGTAGCTAGTGAAGATGCTGGATATTTATCTTGGATGAGAAAAAATATGCAAGATATGGATGAAGATTTAAGATATACAATTGATAAGTATATTGGTTCTTCAAGTGATTATTAATCAAACTATAAAATATACATAAATATTAAAAAGTAAAATCAAAATATTTAAAACATAAAAGGCAATTTTTTTATAAATTGCCCCTAGTGATACTCCTAAAAACAAAATCAAAAAGAACAAATTTGTTTCATATTTCTTATATGTAAACTCCAAATTAAACAACCACAAGATATATTCATCAATCAAATCCCCTATTTGCATAATATGCAAAACTATCTCAATAGGATAAAACAATGTAAAAGCTAAAGTTAATGGTGCACTTAAAAATTGGGCATAACTAACAACATCAAAGAAATAAAATATTATGGGGTTTAAAGCAAAAAATATCCAAAAATTAAAAAATATAAATGAAAGATATTTATTGAAAGCTGAAAAATATTTTACATATAAAAGTATATAAAAAACTCCAGCAATAGAAAACCATAAAGACAAACTAAAGGCGTATTTTGGGAATAAAGCTATGATAATTATAGATACAATCAATAAATTTAAAAAAGAAAAAACTTTAATATTGTTTCTAAGTAAATACAATCCTAAAGAAAACATAACAAAAGCTCTCAAAAGTGATGGGACTATATTTGTAAAAATCAAATACACAAATATTAAACTTCCTGAAATCAACAAAGCATCAAATTTTTTATTTCTAAATGGCAAATATTTTTGATGAAAAGGTGAATAAATATAATAAATAAGCCAATATGAAATAAACAATATCAATCCCAAATGAAAACCAGAGAGTGCTAAAAGATGTGAAATCCCAAAGGTATTAGTTATTTCTCTTAAGTCACTTGATATGGGAATTGCTAAAAATAGAGCTGAGAAAAGTTCTTGGATCAAAATTGAGCTGTGTTGAGAGTTGATTTTTGCAAAAAGTTCTGATTTTAGATTATCAGTTTTAGGCAACTTTTCAAAGTAGATATTTTTTGCATAAAAACCTTTCAAAAAATCAACAAAATCCACTTTATTTGTAATTATTGCAATTTTAACTATATCGAGTTTATTTATTTCATTTTTTTTAGAAATTGATGTAAAGAAATTAATATCACTTATGCCACTCATGTTTTTGCAAGACAATTTCAATACATCATAATTATCTTTTTCATAAATGTTTTGCACACTGCAAACTAATTGAGTTATTTTATCTTTCTTGAAATCATTGTATACTTTGAATAAATAAAAAATATTAATCATAAACAATAAAAACAAAATAATTAATAGTGATGCTAAATATTTCATATTTCACTATATCATAATATTTTATATTATATAAGGAATTTATCATAGAAAATAAACCAAAATTAAAAAGAGATATAACCCTAGCACTATTAGTTTTTTATGGATTAGGAAATATTTTAGGTGCTGGTATTTACGTTTTAGTTGGTAAAGTTGCTTCAATTTCTGGGTATTTAACACCATTGGCTTTTATAGTTGCTTGTATTGTTGTGCTTTTTACAGCTTTGTGTTATAGTGAATTATCTTCAAAATTTCCTTATAGTGCTGGTGAAGCTTTATATGCTAAAAAAGCATTTAATTCTAATTTTTTATCAACTATTATTGGAATAATGATTGCATTAAGTGGTATTTTATCTAGTGCAACTATTGTAAATGGTTTTAATGGATATATTTCAACTTTTATAAATCAAATTAGAATGAAAATAGGTGTGATGTTTGGAAATCCAGAAACTACATCTGGAGGAAATGCCCTTAAATTCTATTCTTCTGTAAGAATGGATATTAGAAGAGTTGGCGCAATTAAAGACAAAGAAGAAATCATTGGAAACACAACTAGAGTTAAAATAGTTAAGAACAAAGTATCTCCACCATTTAAAGTTGTTGAATTCGACCTAATGTATGGAAAAGGCATTAGTAAAAATGGAGAATTAATTGACCTAGGAGCAAAAGCCGGAATTATAGAAAAATCTGGAGCATGGTATGCTTATAAAGGGGAAAAAATTGGACAAGGTAAAGAAAATGCAAAAGTTTATCTTGAACAAAATCCAAGTATAGCTGCAGAAGTTGAAAAAATAATCAGAGAAAAAGCAGCAGCTATCTCTGCAGCTTTAGATGGCAACCCAGCACCTAAAGAAAAAGCTTCTGAAAAAACAGTAGATAAAAAAGAAACTACTGAGACAGAATAAAAAAATTTAGTCTTTATCTCAACGAAAGGCCTTAACGGGCCTTTCGTGTCCCAAAACACTAAAAAAAACAACCATTCTAATATAGACAAGGTAAGAAATATCTGTATTTAATATAGATATGGCGCAAATGCTATTGACAGATATTAGAAAAAAATTTTTAGAGTTTTTTAGCAAAAACAATCACCAGATAGTTGAATCTAGTAACCTCGTTCCAAACAATGATCCAACTTTGATGTTCACTAATTCTGGAATGGTTCAATTTAAAAATGTTTTTACTGGTCTTGAAAAAAAACCATTTAAATTAGCAACGACTGCTCAAAACTGTGTTCGTGCTGGTGGTAAGCATAATGATTTAGAAAATGTGGGATATACTCCTCGGCACCACACTTTTTTTGAGATGCTAGGAAATTTTTCCTTTGGTGAATATTTTAAAGAGCAAGCTATTATTCATGCGTGGAATTTACTGACTAAGGAATTTAAACTTCCTAAAGAAAAATTATACGTTACCGTTTTTTCAGAAGATAATG
>JALRJW010000148.1 GCA_023268955.1 Aliarcobacter sp.
CACATTGAAAGTCATTTAATTCAGGAATATCATTTTGTGATTGTACATCTAAAACATCTTGCATAGCATTTTTCCAAGCATCTGCAACTGTTTTTTCATCAGGAGTTCCTATTAAACTCATATAAAAACCAGTTCTGCAACCCATAGGTGAAACATCAATGATTTCAACTGAATCTGAGTTTAAATGGTTTCTAATGAATCCTGCAAAAAGGTGCTCTAAAGTATGAATTCCTTTTTCACTCATAAGACCAACATTTGGTACATAAAATCTTAAATCAAAAACTGTGATATTATCACCCTTTGGTGTTTTCATTGTTTTTGCAACTCTTACAGCAGGTGCTGGCATAATTGTATGATCTACTCTAAAACTATCTAATAATGGCATGAAAAATCCTTTGAAATATTTATAAATTAATTTTTAAGGATTATAACTAAACTTAAGTGATAGTTTTATAATTTGTAATTAATGTTTCTAAATAATGTGTAGCTTTCTTTTTTTGAAAATATGCAAATACCACAACAACAATAACTCCAAAGCCATATGTAAATAGGATAGCTAAAATAATTAGGATAGTTAAAATTAAAGTATCAGCTAATTCAGCATTTACAGTGATCTCTTTTTCATGTTTAGATGAGTCTATTTCAATTTTGGTATTGTATTTTAGAAGAGTTTGCAAATGAGCTTTTTTAAATTCTATTGAGTGATTATCTTGATCAATTTCATAATCTTTTTGTCTTAAGATATTTTTTTTCATAAACTCTAAGAAATCTTTGTGAATAGTGTCTTTTTTTAATTTGTTTTTGATGCTTACATCAAATAAACCCATGGTTTAAGCCTTTTTTATTTTAGTATATCAAATAAAAAAAGCTTAGAATTTCTTTGAGTGTATATAAAATATACTATTGTATAAAATTTATAAATATGTGTCTATTAGAATAATTGCCCAAGTAATTACAAATATAGAAATACTAATAAAAACTGCAGCGCTCCCAGCATCTTTAGCTTTACCTGCCATTTCATGATGTTCTAATGTTACTAAATCAACTGCTCTTTCAATTGCTCCATTCATCGCTTCAGTTAATGGCATACCCATAAGTGTTATGAACATTAAAAGTTTATTGGTAATATTTGTATCTACAAAGAATATAATTGGTATCAAAATCAAAACTATAATAAGTTCAATTTTAAATGAACTCTCTGTTTTGATTAAATCTACTAAGCCCTTTAATGCATAAGTAGTATTTTTAAAAAAATTATATTTTGGTTGATTTCTCAAATTTCTTCCTCTCAATTAAATCTAATAGATCTTTTATTAATAAAATAATTAGCCAAGCTATTATCATAGTAATAATGGTATGGCTTAAAAAATGGTCACCAATTAACATTTTATATGTTCCCATACTCCAGCCTATAATCATAGCAATACTAAGTGCTAAATATTTGTTTTTTTTCTTTTTAAATAAAAAAAATAAAGATAATAATGCAAAGCCACCACTAGCATGACCTGCTGGCCAACATTTTATCCTTTTTTCTTGTACAAAATTAGCAGGATAATCATCAAATACTTTTATATTAGGATAATTCCCTTCAAAATAATCTATATTTTTAGGACACGGGGTATTTGTAGTTGCTTTTAAAGTCCCAACAGCAAGTGGAATAAGAATAGAACTCAATACTACTAAAATAATTCCTTTTTTGTAACCCTTTAGAAACTCTTTTTTTCTAAAAATAACTAAGAAAAATAGAACTCCTAGAGCAAAAGCAATCAAAAGTTTTTTTATTCCATCATAAAAAATAAATTTAGCTATTGGCTCATTTCTATCTTCAAACCATTGATGGGTTTGAAAATTGTAAAAATACTCCTCAACAGCAATATCAACATTTGTAAATTCAAAAAAAACAATCACTGCAACTACATTATCTGATTTATTGGAAAGTTTATTGGCAACTGCAATACCTAATGCTGATGAAATTGAAGTTGAACTATGTGCTGCACCAAAAGGATCATATTCACTTTCTGATCTTTTTGTAAAGCCAGAAAGACCACCTCCTTGTCTCAAGGTTCTAATTTTATCTTTTCTTCC
>JALRJW010000365.1 GCA_023268955.1 Aliarcobacter sp.
ATTCACCATTCAATATCCCTTCTTTATAATAACATTCATAAATAAGTCTTTTATTACTCCACCATCTTCTAAATTCTCCGTGTATTTTTCCACCTTTATAAGTAGTATGAACTCTAAGAACTCCGTTTATGTGCCACTCTTTATACTCACCTTCTATTACACCACATCTTATGCTATATTTAGTCTTTAAAATATCTTCACCAGGATAATATATCTCAACCTCGCCATTCATATAATTTTATTAAACTTTCATCTGTGATAACATTTTCCAAAGAATAATTAATAATCAATTCTCTATTAATTACATTAATACTGAAATCTTTAAAAAGTGAGCTGTTGATGTTTTCTTGTACAAATGAAATATCTTCTAAACTTTGAGGAATTGCTAAATTAGTTTCTATATAATTTTCAATAGATGTTGCTATTAATTCTTCCAATAAAACAACACTTTTTATATCTTGAACAATTTTTTGTCTTTCTTCAAAACTATAATCCGCACAAAAAGATATTTGAAAAAATAAAATATATACCAAAAACAACTTTTTAAACATCTAAAAATCCTTTGATTGCATTGTATATTTGAACATCAAAACTGTTATTTGAATTTTGCAAATCATATTTTAGTTTTTGTTTTACTATTGAAATGTCAAAGGAACTATTTGAACTAATAATTGTTTCAAGTGAAACTAAATCAATGGTTCTTAGATTTATAAAAATGATTACTTTTATTTTTTTAATATTTTTTAATATCATTTCTTCATCATTAATTCTAGTAATTTCAACACCACCAACTTCATAAACTTCTTTTGTATCATCGGTACTTATATTGTTTAATTCTACATTTTCAAGTTTTGATTTAAGTGTTAAAAGTTTTAGTTTATCGTCACTTGATAAAATAAAATTTCCATTTTCATCTATTAGGGCATTTTCACTAAAACTATTTGAGTTATATTTATTTGATAAAAATATCTTTTCCCAATTTGGACCTTCAGGCAAATGAGCTATCATTTCATCCCTAGTAACTTCACTTGGTTTTTTATTGTAGTGATCAGCAATGTACTGCTTTACTGATATTATTGTTTCATAAGTTTCTTGAATACTTTTAATTTCTTGCATATCTTCATATGATTTATATGACATAGCAGAAGCCACTATAACAGTAATTACTATTGTGCTTGTGATAAATACATTTGCTAACATAAAAACATTATATAATAATTTTGTTGATTTTTTTTAATTTTGAGATTAGATTGAGTTTTTGGAAGAAAATAATAGAAACTAAATTAATAGTTTCTATTAGATAAAAGTTATTATTTTTCTATAACTCTTTGTTGTAAATCTTTAAAATAAACTGTAAATTTACCATCAGTATCATTATTGTCTCTATCAACAAAGGCAATATTTCCTAAATCTTTCGCAATTTGAGATTCAATAAATCCTTTTGTTTCTTCTAAAACATCCGTATTTAAATTAACTTGAATTCCTGGAACTTTATAATCAGCGTATTTTCTATAATCTAAAGCCATTTCTGCAGCAGGATCTTCAGTACCACCAAATGAAATCATTTTATAAGTAACATTATTATCCGTTCCTGTAGTAAGTAATTGTTCATTAATTTGAGTAGTAAAATATTCTTTAGCTGCTAAATCTTTTAATTTAGTTGTATTACCATCATTATTAACTGTACTTACTTCTACTTCACCATTAGTTACTTTAACTGTTATATCTCTTGATCTTAAACCAACTGCTAAACCAGATTTAATATTATTAATCTCTGTGATAACTGAAGTCTTTTGAGCCATTCCTTCAATATTATTTCCCGTTCCACCAAAAGTTTGGAACATATAAACTAATGCTCCTACTACTACTAATACCATTGCTATTAACTGAGGCATGTTTTCTTTCCTTAAAATTTATTTCTTTGATAAAAGCTATATAAATATAGCTCGCCAAATTTCTTGTGAATATAAAACCATAAATTTAATTATTTGGTTTTATAACTTTTACTGGAAAAATTATAACATAGTATATTATTAAATATTGCTTAAATGATAAATTATTTATGTGTAAAAAGTGTTATATTTTGAAATTGATATAATTTACCACTTTTATTTTTAAAAGTATTAAACATAAAAAAAATGGAGATATGATAAACATATCTCCATCATCTTTATAAAATTTTTGTTTTATTTTATTTTAATTCTATCTTTTGGTAAGTCTTTAAAGTATACAGTAAAATCACCATCTAAATTATCATTCCCTCTATCAACCCATGCAATTGCTTCTAAATCTTTTGCTAATTGAGATTCTAAGAATGCTTTATTTTCATTTAATGATTCACTTATTTTAACATTGATACCAGGTACCCAATCAATTTGGGTTTTTGTAGTTGTTACTGTTCCAATATTTTCTAGACCAGTTTCAACTTGCGTAGCTCTATCATTAATAACTAAACTTATTTTCATTGATCCATCTGAACCAAATGAAATAGTATCATAAACGTTTGTTTGCGTAGCATTATTTTCAAAGTTCTTATTTATTTGTTGATTAATTTGAGTTGTGAAATACTCTTTATCTGCTAAATCTTTTAAAGTTGTGATATCCAGTCCATTATTAGTTGTAGCGTAATCTATATCCTTACTTCTTAAAGCAATTGATATTCCACTTTTAATGTTGTTTATTTCTGTTATAACACTTGTTTTTTGTGCCATTCCTTCTATGTTATTTCCCGTTCCACCAAAAGTTTGAAACATGTAAACTAACGCTCCAACTACTACTAGAACCATTGCAATCAATTGTGGCATAATATTTTCCTTTTTTTGTGTTTAGTTTTATTTATATACAACGCATTCAACGAATCCATCATTGTTTGTAGCTGTACCATTATTTATGAATTCCCCTTTAGTATTGTTACCTGAGTAAGAATTCTTTTCTAAATCATAATTTCCAAAAAGTCTATTTTCGCAAAATTCCCTAGAAGCGAAACTTTCTGTAAAAATTGGTTTAGACATTAAACTTGAATTATTTGAAAAGTTTACTAATAAAACATATGAACTATTATCATTTGTTGTACCTAAATTAAGTATTAGAAGATTTCTTGGAACAACTCTTGGTATAATCTGCCATGTAACATCACTACCATTTAATTTTAGTGTAGAGTTATTCCCACTTCCTATTACTTCAGCATTTCCTGGTAAAACACCTAATCTGTCCATTTCTTCAAAATTAATAGATCTTAACTGTCTTCCTGAATTTGTATAAGTATTTACATATCCATCAACCATTGAGAACATAGTGCCTAATTTATCAATCTCACTCATAAACAAACTATCATCAGCTTCATATCTTGACATTATTAAAACTAAAGCAGCAACAACTGCTAATAATGAGGCTATTAAATAAGGCATACTATTATCTTTTTATAATTTGTACATTTATTATATTAAAATATAACTTAAAGACTAACTTAAACTGCATGGTTTGTCTATATAATAACCTTGAGCATAATCAATCTCCAAGTCTTTTACGAAATTAAAAGTCTCTTCATCTGCCACAAATTCAGCAACAGTTTTTATATTCTCACTTTTTGCAAATTGTACAATTGATTTTACGATATTTTGATTTGATTTATTGTTTGCAATATCTTTTATCAAAGAACCATCAATCTTTAAAATATCAGGTTTTATATCAACTACTCTTTCATAATTTGAATATCCACTTCCAAAATCATCGATTGCTAATTTAACACCACCCATTATTCTTGCTAAACTTATAAAATCTTTTATTAGATTAAAATCTTGAATAGTTTCATCCTCTAAAAACTCAAATGTTATTCTTCCAAAGTATTCAGGTTTTGTAAAATAATTTAGTAAAGCGTTTCTAATATCTACGTCTTCAATATCAACTGCTGACAAATTTATAGTAATTTCTTCACTTATTATATCAAGCACTTTAAAACTATTTTCTAAAATTCTTAAAGTAATCTTTTTATGTAAATTTGAAGTTTTCGCAACATCTAAAAAGAAATACGGAGAAATTAACTCTTCTCCTTTTATAATTCTTACAAGGGACTCGTATTTCTCAATTTTTTCAGTTTTAATATTATAAATTGCTTGAAAATGAGAAACAAGATTTTTACTTAATATTGCATCTTCTATCATTTTAATTGTTTCAAGATTCTTTAATGCCTCAGCTTGGTTACCTGATGCAAATCCATTTGAACAAATAATAGAATCTTTTAATAGTTTTAATGAATATCTTTTAAAAGCTATCTCTTGATTTTCAAATAAGAACTTATTTTCAGTTGTAAATGAAATAATATAATTAAATTTAAAAATATAATTATCGGCTTTAATTTCGAAATTATCAAGATTTTGTTTAAATTTTTTAAGAAGGATTGAAATATCATCTAACCTTAAATCACCTCTA
>JALRJW010000243.1 GCA_023268955.1 Aliarcobacter sp.
CTTGTTAGTTTGTTTCAGGACAAACTATTTTTGCAAGAGATAGAAAAAACAAAATTCAAAAGTCAAATAAAAGGTTTAAAAGAAAAGTTCATAATTATTTTAGGTTATAACCAAGTTACAAGTGAAATCATAAAAAAATCATTGGAAAATGGTTTAAGAACAGTTGTAGTAGATACAGATAAGAGCAGATTAAATGATTTGATTTTAGAAAGTTTTACTCCTACTGTTCCATCTTTACAAGTGGAAAATTACAATAACAGAGTTTTAGAGTTAGCTGGTATAAAAAAGAAAAATTGCAAAGCTATTGTATGTTTGTTTGAAGATGATGAGTTAAATTTAAGAATGCCTCTTTTAAGTAAGTTAATCAATAAAAATGTAAAAGTAGTTGCTAAATCAACAACAGAAACTCATACTCAAAATTTAAAAGATTTAGATGTAGAAATTATTGCAAATCCATTTTCTATTATTTCTTCTGAAGTAAATCTAGCGCTAACGGCACCAAATTTGCTAAAAATAGAAAAATGGCTTTATGGTATAGATAATCTTCATGCAAAAGTTCCTGTTTTTCCTGTAGGAAACTACATAATTTGTGGTTATGGAAGAATGGGAAGAAGTATCTATCAAAAATTAAAAGAAAATAATGTTAGTGCGACATTGATTGAATTAGATACTCAAAAAGTTGAAAGCTTTTCTAAAGATGAAATTAAAAACATAATATTTGGAAATGCTGATGACAAACAGCTTTTACTTGATAGCGATATTCAAAGTTCAGTTGCTATTATTGCTTGTACAAACAATGATACAACAAATTTATCTATTTTAGCAACTGCGAAAAAAATAAATCCAGATATTATAACAATTGCTAGGGAAAATGAAATTGATGATTTATCAATTTTTGAAAGCGCAAAAATAAATCATATTTTCATGCCAGCAAAAATTCTTATAAACAAAACAATCAATGGTCTTTTAAATCCATTATCTGATAAATTTATTAGAACAATTATCAAAAAAGACGAAGCATTTGCAGCAACTTTAGTTAAAGATTTAGTTCATAAAATAAATGAAAATCCTTTAACTTTTGAGATAATTTTAAATGATCAACAAGCCCCAACTATCTATAAATTTTTAAAAGAAAAAGGTTGTATTTCTTTAGAGTTATTAACTGTATCTTTACATAATCAAAAACAAAAGAATAATGTGATACCATTATTGCTTCAAAAAAGTGATGGTTCAGTACATGTAAGACCATCTTTAAGTGAACAAATACATATAGATGATGAAATATTGTTTGCTTGCGATGAATACGCAAAAAATGATATAGAATACATCTGTAATAATGAATATGAATTTTATTACGCCTTGACTGGACAAGAAAAAGGCACAATTTTTAAAAGGAAATAAATGAAAATTTTAACTGGTCCTTGTGTTTTAGAGGATAGAGATACAGTATTTAGAATTGCTGAAAAGTTAAAACCACTTAGTGAAGACAAAAGAGTTGAATTTTATTTTAAAGCTAGTTTTGACAAAGCAAATAGAACAAGTTTAGATTCATACAGAGGTCCTGGACTTGATAATGGATTAAAATTATTTCAAGAAATCAAAGAGCAATTTGGATACAAAATTGTAACTGATATTCATGAATCATATCAAGCAGCACCAGCTGGCGAAGTAGTAGATGTTCTTCAAATTCCAGCTTTTTTATGCAGACAAACAGACCTTTTAGTAGCTGCTGCAAAAACAAACTGTAAAGTAAATATTAAAAAAGGTCAGTTTTTAGCAGCTGGGTCTATGAAACATCCTGTTGATAAAATTATTAAAACTAGAGGCGGTAGTGAAGTTAATTATGAAACTGCTGATGAAAAAGGTGTTTGGCTTTGTGAAAGAGGAAACACTTTTGGATATGGTGCACTTGTAGTTGATATGAAAAACTTAATTTCTATGAGAGAGTATGCTCCTGTGATTTTTGATGCAACTCACTCAGCACAAGTTCCAAGCACTGGTGGAACAACTGGTGGAAATAGTGCGGTAGTTCCTAGTTTAGCAAAAGCTGCAGCTGCAGTTGGTGTTGATGGATTCTTTTTTGAGACGCATATTGACCCAAGTGTTGCTTTAAGTGATGGACCAAACATGGTACAAGTTGATGAACTTTACAAAGTAATTGAAGATATTTTTGCTATTCAAGAAGTACTTGGTTACAACAAATAATAGAAATAATAGATAAAAAACAAATTTAGGGAGATATTTAATGAAAATTATTGAAGGAAAATTAAGATTAAAAGGTGATGAAAAAGTAGCTATCATCAACGGAAGATTTAATCATATTATTACTGATAGACTAGTTGAAGGTGCTAAAGACGCTTTTGTTAGACATGGTGGAAATGAAGATAATTTAGATTTAATGTTAGTACCAGGTGCTTTTGAAAGTCCTTGTGCTTTAGAAAAAGCATTGGCAAGTGGAAAATATGATGCGATTTGTTGTGTAGTCAAGTGATTATTAGTTCCACTTTCATTAAAAGCTTGTTCATCTATTGGATGAAATAATGAAGTATTATCTTCAGTTGGTATATCATCCTGACTAAAAAACTTGTTTTTTCTATCTTGATTTAAAGGTTCTTCTGCTTCATTAATCCTATCTTGTAGTTCATCCAAATCAATAGGTTGCTGTTCAAAAAGATATAACTTATCAATTACATACTCTAATTGTTCATTTAATGAATCAATTAAATTTGTAGGTATTGGAAGTATTTGCTTTGATTTAATTGTTGAGCTTTTATTATTGGAACTATAAATACCAGTTCTTCTAAAAATTACTCTGTTTTCAATTTGACTATATAACCTTTTAGCAAAGTTATTATCATTTACAACTTTTTCAATTTCACTTATAGATAAGTCTTTATTTAGTAAAAAAGTATTTACACCATTCCCTAGCTCTCTATCTCTAACAATATCTTTTAAATCATCTTTTAAATCTATTTTTCTATTTATTGAAATCATATTATCAATAGCATCTAATATTAAGTCAGTATTTCTACTATCTATTTGTGCATTTGATTTTGACCGGTGTTATCTGGTCCGCCATTCGCGCCTTTAAAATCGCGGACACGCTGAACGGCGTGATGATGGAAACTGCAAAAACAACAGCATTGGTTTTTGTGATCCTTTTGG
>JALRJW010000346.1 GCA_023268955.1 Aliarcobacter sp.
AAATGTTTTAGGATATTTTGTAAAACCCTTAGAAGTTAAAAATATAATGGAAATTCTTAAAAAGATTAAAAACAAAGTTTTAAGTGAAAAAGAGAATATGCCTATAAATAAAGAGATATTAAACATCAATAAAACTTTTTCTTTCAACACTCAAACAGGATTTTTATATAAAAATGGAAACTTAGTTGATTTATCAAAAAAAGAGATGCTATTAGTTCAAGCACTTATTGAAGATATTGAACAAATTAAATCAAAAGAATACTTGAAAAAATATATTTGGGATGATGAAAATACATCAGATGCAACCCTAAGAACTGTTATAAAAAGAGTAAAAGACAAGATTAGTGATGAAGATTTCATACAATCTAAGAAAGGTTTAGGTTATCTAATAGCCTGAAATAGGTACTTTGAAAATAAATTTCAAAAAAATACAAATTTTGAAACAATTTTGAAACAATTTTAAATTAAATATGTTATACTTCTTTTGTACAATTTAAAAAGGAGAAAACATGTCTAAATTGTCTTTTATGAAAAAACTAATTGCAACTTCTGTTTTAGCAGCATCTGTTGTGAGTTTTTCGAATGCAGCTGAAACAAAATATGTAATTGCTACAGCTAGTACAGGTGGAACTTATTATCCAGTTGGAGTTGGTATCGCTACTATCGCTTCACTAAAATTAGCTAAAGATCATAAAACTACATTCTCAGCTATCACATCTGCAGGTTCAAATGAAAATGTTGATATGTTAGATAAGGGTGAAGTTAACTTTGCTATTTTACAAGGTTTATTTGGTTCAATGGCTTGGCAAGGAAAAGCTAAATATGATGGTCAACCTAAAAAGAATTTAAGATCAATTTCAATGTTATGGCAAAATGTTGAGCAATTCACAATCAGAAATAATTTTGCAAAAACAGGAAATATCAATGATTTAAAAAACCTTTATGGTGAAAGATTCTCAATTGGTGGAAGAAGTTCAGGTTCTAGAGTTTCTGCTGAAATTATTATGGAATCTTTAGGTATTGATTACAATAAAATGGATGTTCAATACTTAGGTTACTCTCCAAGTTCAACGGCACTTCAAGATGGAAAAATTGATGGAATGAACACACCATCAGGACCACCAACATCTGCTGTTACAAACGCATTTGCTTCTTTAGGTAATGATAAAATTAAAGTTTTAGATTTCTCTGCTGATGATTTAAAAAAGATTAACGATAACTATCCAGTTTGGACTCCCTTTAATATAAAGGCTGGAACTTATCCTGGTCAAACAAAAGACATCAACACTATTGCGCAACCTAATTTATTAGTTGTTACAAAAGATACTCCTGAAGAGATTGTGTATTTATTAACAAAAACTATTTATGAAAACCTTCCTTTCTTAAATACAGTTCACAAAGCGACTAAAGCTATGTCTCTACAAAAAGCTATTGATGGTCTTCCTATGCCATTACATACTGGAGCAGCTAAATACTATAAAGAGCAAGGAATTAAAATTCCTGCAAACTTAATAGAATAAAAATTTTAAATTAAATTAAAAAGGGGATACTCCTCCTTTCCCCTTTTTTTGCAAAGTGAATAGACAATATATGTTGTTTATTTAGTTTGCATAAAATCCATACAATGCATATTTTAGGAAATTACTATGATTACAATTAA
>JALRJW010000024.1 GCA_023268955.1 Aliarcobacter sp.
AGAAAACTCATTCATAAAATTTTCACCCTTCATCAATAAAATTTTTTTATAGCTCAGCCCAGAAGCTGTAATAATTTCTAAAAATTCTTTCATGGGCTTGAAAGCTCTGCTGACGATAGTAGTGAAATCTTTTTTTAGATGAGATTAAATCTTCTTCATTGAAGTTAAAATCAGTTTTATAGTGAGCTGTTAATAAATAAAATCTAACAACTTCACCACTATATGATTTAAGTACATCTTTTAGGAAAAATGAGTTTCCTAATGATTTACTCATTTTTTCTCCATCAATATTTACAAAACCATTGTGCATCCAATATTTTGCTAATTCTTGATGATTCCCTGAACATCTCGTTTGTGCTGCTTCATTTTCATGGTGAGGGAAAAGTAAATCAGCACCTCCAGCGTGAATATCAATTTGATAGGGAGTATCGCTGTAAGCTAAATGCTCATTAATCATAGCAGAACATTCAATATGCCATCCAGGACGTCCAAGACCAAATGAACTTTCAAAACTTACATCATTTTGCTTAGCATATTTCCATAAAGCAAAATCAGCTGCGTTTCTTTTTTCTTTGTTTTCTTCAACTCTTGCTTGAGAGTTTTCTTCATCAAATTTTTTTGATAAGCTACCATATGAACTATCTTTTGAAGTGTCAAAATAAACACCATCGCTTGTTTTATATGCAATATCTTGACTTAAAAGATTTTCAATCATAGATTTCATAGCATCAAGATTTTTTGTAGCTTTTGGTTCTAATGTATTATCAAGAACATTTAAAGCTTTCATATCAGCTTTATAAGCATTTATGTACTGAGTTGTGATTTCTTCTAAAGTTTGATTTGTTTCATACATTTTTTTGATGATTTTATCATCAATATCTGTGAAGTTTTTAGTCATGATAACTTCATAAGAGTTTGCTTTTAAAACCCTATGAAGCAAGTCAAATGCAATAGCACTTCTAGCATGACCTAAGTGAGAATCATCATAAACAGTTGGACCACAAACATACACTTTTACAGTGTTGTCTTTTAGTGGTTCAAAAGGTAGTTTTTGTTTTTTTATTGAATCATAAATTACTAACTTACTCATTGCAACTACTATTTAAATAATGCCTCTAAAGATGCTGTGTCAGTAGTTTTAGTCTCTTCTTGACCATTGTCTGAACCAGTTTCAGTAATAGGTGCAGCACCTTCAAGTTCGATTAATTCAATATCATGTTTAGTTAACATTGAAGCTAATCTAATATTTAAACCAGCTCTTCCGATAGCTTTTGATTTTTGATCACTTGGAATTTCAACTACAGCGATTCCTTTTTCACCATTTTCAGCAGCTTTTTTAATTGTTACTTTTGAAATAATAGCAGGAGAAAGGGCTCTTGCTATAAATTTTTCAATAATTGGTGAATACTCAACACAGTCAATATTTTCACCATTTAATTGTTTAGAAACAGCATTAATTCTAACACCTTTAACTCCTACAACAGAACCAATTGGATCAATTTGAGGGTCAATAGTGCTTAAAGCAATTTTTGCTCTAGTTCCTGGAATTCTAGCGCTTCCTTCAATAGTAATTTTTTCATCTTTTAATTCAGGAACTTCTGAAGTTAACAGACTTTCTAAGAATTTTGGAGAAGTTCTAGAAATCTCTATAATTAAACCTTGAGCTTTATCAATATTTACAGCTTTTACAACAGCTTTAACAGTATCACCTGTTTTAAATGATTCACCTTTAATTCTTGATTTTCTAGATAATAAACCTTTTACTTCACCAATTTCAATATAAGTGTTGTCTGATCTATCAACCCTTGTTACAACACCACTGATTGTCTTACCAACTTTGTTTTTGTATTTATTTAAAAGGTTTTCTTCTAATAATCTTTGGATTTTATATTCAAGGTTATTGTGTAAAATAGTTGCTGCATTTCTACCCATGTTTTCAAATTCTAAATCATAATGCATAAAGTCACCGATTTCTAAATCAGAGTCAATCTCTTTTGCTTCTTCTAAAGTAATGAAATTTTCAGGGTTGATTGGTCTTTCATATTTATCTAAAACTGTTCCTGATAATCTTTCATCATCTTCATTTACGATTTCAATTTTTTGAAATAACTGAAGTTTTTTATTTACTCTGTCAATAGTTGCATCAAATGTTAAAGTTTCATCAACCATTTTTTTAGCAGTATTAATGAAAGACTCTTTTAAAGCCTGCTCAACATCCTCAGTCTTAAGTCCTTTTTCATATGCAATAGAATCTATAATATCTATAATTTTGTCCATAAATAACCTTTTGTTTGTCATTGAAATGATAAATTTGTGATTTTCAATGTATAGTAGATTGATATTATATCTAAAAGTTCTTTTAGAGAAATTAAAGCAGATTTTAAATATAATATTTGACTATCTTAAAAACAAATAAGGGCAATGTAAATGGAATTATTATTTGCAAGAAATGAACTAAACGATAAACCAAAGAAAGTTCAATTAGAAAAAATTAAAGAAGACTTAGCAAAAGTTAAAGACAAAATCTTTTACTTTGATAGAGACAACTCTCACAAAGATATGATGGCATTAGTTGATTCATTAGAAGAAGAGGGTTATAACGTGTATTTCAGAGAGATTAAATATGGTCTTGCTGATGAAGAGTACATGTATGAAGTACATGCATTATAATTAATTGTGAAGAAATATGAGCGAAAATAAAAAACTATTTATTCAAACTTTAGGGTGTCAAATGAACGACACTGATTCTGTGCATATTCAAGCTGAACTCGAAAAGCATAAAGGATATACAGCAACAGATAAGCTTGAAGATGCGGATTTAATCATTATTAATACTTGTTCAGTTAGAGAAAAGCCAGTTTCTAAACTTTTTTCTGAAATTGGACAATTTAATAAGAAGAAAAAAGAGGGTGCTAAAATAGGTGTTTGTGGTTGTACTGCAAGTCACTTAGGTAAAGATATTATCAAAAGAGCACCATATGTTGATTTTGTTGTTGGGGCTAGAAATATCTCTAAAATCAAAGATGTGGTTGATGTAAAAGGTGCAGTTGAAATTTCTATTGACAATGATGAGTCAATGTATGAATTTGCTAGCGCGAACACAAATAGATACAGAGTTGGTGTAAACATTTCTGTAGGTTGTGATAAAAAATGTACTTATTGCATCGTTCCAAGCACAAGAGGTGAAGAGATTTCTATTCCACCTGAAATGATTGTAAATGAAGTTCAAAAAGCTGTAAATAACGGTGCTGTTGAAGTAATGCTTTTAGGTCAAAATGTAAACTCTTATGGAAGAAGATTTTCAGATGGAAGAGAAAAATATACATTTACAAGACTTTTACAAGATGTGTCAAAAGTTGAAGGTCTTAAAAGAATAAGATTTACTTCTCCCCATCCTTTACATATGGATGATGAATTTATTGAAGAGTTTGCTAAAAATGAAAAGATTTCTAAATGCATTCATATGCCTCTTCAAAGTGGTTCAACTGAAGTTTTAAAATCTATGAAAAGAGGTTACACTAAAGAGTGGTTCTTAAATAGAGCTGCAAAAATGAGACAGTTAGTTCCTAATTTAAGAATTACAACTGATATCATTGTTGCATTCCCTGGTGAAACACACGAGGACTTTTTAGATACTTTAGATGTAGTAAATCAAGTTAAATTTGACCAAATTTTTAACTTTAAATACTCTCCAAGACCTGGAACTGAAGCTTTAAATATGGCAGACAAAGAGATTCCAGATGAAATTGGAAGTGCTAGATTAACTGAATTAATTGAACTTCATAAAAGATATTTAGAAGAGTCAATGCCTCCATTAATTGGAAGCACGGTTAATGTATTAATTGAGAGTTTAAAACCAAATGGTGAAGTTACAGGATATACAGATAACTACTTACAAGTATTTGCAAAAGGTAGTGATGAGTATTTAGGTAAATTTGTTGATGTTAAAGTTACAGATGTTACAAGAACTGCTTTAAAAGGTGAAATTATTTCATAATGAAAAGATATTTTAAACTTAACATTTTGCCATTTTTGCTGTATGTTATGGTTAGAATTATTTATTTTACAAATAAAAAGGTTTATCATCATCCAAAAGATGATGGTGAGCCTTTTTTAGTTTGTATGTGGCATGGTGACTTGATGTCTCAACCATATAATTATTATGGTTTTAGAAAGAATGGTCATGTAAAAGCTATGATTAGCTACAATAAAGATGGTGAAATTATTGCAAAACTTGTTTCAAGTTTTAAAATTGGTGCTTTAAGGGGTTCATCTTCTAAAGGTGCTGCGAAGGTTTTAATTTCTGCAATTAAAGAGTTAAAATCAGGAAATGATGTTGCAATTACTCCCGATGGGCCAAGGGGTCCTAGATATTCAGTTGCAGATGGAGTAATAGCAATAGCACAAAAAAGTGGTGTTAAGATTAGATGTTTTAATGCTATGCCAACAAAATTTTGGCAATTTGGTTCTTGGGATAAGTTTGTTTTACCTAAACCTTTTGGTAGAATAGACTTTTATATTAGTGAACCTTTTGATATTTCTTCTATGGAATTTGAAGAAGCAAGAGAGTTTATAAAAGAAAAGATGTTGATTCATTCACTAGACTAGGAAAAATATTAGATGTTTGAAAAAGAGTGTTTATTTATTAATGCTATAAAATATGATAATCAATTAAAATGCGATTATAAAAAACTTAACAGTAATCAAATAATCTCTACAAATAATTTTTCTTTTATTACTGATGATGATATTTTACCAAATGATATTGCAATAAAAATCAATAGTTCTCAAGAAGAAACTAATGAAACTTATATTTCAACATTGTTGTTAAATGATACTGCAAAGCTAATTTCAAATAAACAATCAATCAAACTAAATGATTGTGATGTAACTAAATTTAATGAAGAGCTAGATATTGTAGTTTTAAAAACAACTTTATTTGAGACAAAAAACTACTTTGAAAAAACAGGTGTTGACTATATTTTCTCTGCATTTCATATTCTATCTTTGCATTTAGAGCAAAACCTTTTAAAAAATCAGATAATAACTTTACTTCATAACTCTAAGGCATTTATTGTTGTAGTGGATAATGAATCTAATGTTGTTTTTAATGATGTAATTGATTTACCAAAATTTAATGAAATCAAAAAAACACACTTCTTTGAAGATGATTTGCAAAGACAAAAGCTTTTTGATGAAATTTATTATTTAAAAGTTTACGAGGCTATTACTAGTAGTATTAATAAATTTTATGATGAAGCAAAAAATAGTTTTATCGAAAAAGTTACTATTTTATATAGTTTAAAACAACTAACAAACACAGATATTGATAAGCTTAGTGAAGACATGCTTTTAGATATTGAATATCATCCAATAAATATTGATGAAGAAGTTTTTGAGTTAGTTAAAAATAAACATGTAAATAAAAGTTTTATTTTACCGCGAGTTAAAAAATCAAAAAAATCATGGGGAACAAACTTTGTATTTATAATTCTTCTTTTTGCACTATTGGGTGGTTTTTATTACATTTATAAAAACTTCAATAAGATCAAAAATGAAAAACTAAATCCAATTCAAACAACTGTTTCAAAAGTTGTTTTACCTGACCATGTTAATAATAATTTTAAAGTAAAACAAAATCTTGAAGATGCAATTAAAAATGTACCATATGATATGGTTTTAGATGTTTTAACACTAAAAGAAGATAGTTTAAAACTTACAGGAACACTTTTAAAAGATGATTCATATATCAAATCTATAAAAGCTAGTTATGAAAAAATCTATGATGACTCAAGCATTAATTATCTTGAAGAGAATAAAAAAACACTTGTAAAAGTTGAAGTGAATTTAGAAAATAGAGTTGATAAAGTAATTCCTCTTCAACCAAAAGTAAACTATATACTTGATGATTTTATGCCTGTAATTGCTGTAACTGAACAATTGTCAATATTATTTGGCGAAAATACAAATCTTAAATTTCTATCAAGCAAAAACGGTGACATTACAAAATATCTATACAGTGTTGATATGTTAGTTTCATCACCAATTGAATTTTTAAATAAAATAGATGAAATAAATAATGAGCTTTATAGTATTGCTTTAAATTATCCTATAGAAATTTCTAAACAGAATGATAAGTTAAAAGTAAATTTTGAGATAGTTTACAGTCAAGTAAAAAAGTAAGAAAAAAGTTAAAAGTAAGTAAGAAAAACTCTTACCAAACTTTTAATTCATTATATACAGAGTCTCTCTCAACAGGTGTATATCCTGTGTTTTTGATTAAATCAACAAACTCTTTTAAAGCAACTCCTCTAGCACTTGTAGCTCCTGCTGCACTTTGAATTGATTCTTTTTCGATAGTTCCATCAACATCATTTGCACCAAATTCTTGAGCAATTAATGCTAATTTTACTGTTGAAGTTGCCCAGTATGCTTTTATATTATTGATATTATCAAGCATAATTCTAGCTATTGCATAAGTTTTTAAAACTTCTTGTCCTGTAACTGGTGCTTGAACTTTTAAGTAGTTGTTTTCAGTTTGAAAAACCAAAGGAATAAATGCGTTAAATCCACCCGTTTCATCTTGAAGATTTCTAAGTCTAATCATATGGTCAATTCTATTTTCTCTACTTTCAACATGACCAAATAGCATAGTTGCATTTGATTGTCTTCCTGCTTTATGCCAAAGTTTATGAATTTCTAACCATTGCTCAGATGTAACTTTACCACCACAGATTTTTTTTCTCACCTTTTCATCAAAAATCTCAGCTCCACCACCTGGCATCGAGTCAATACCATGTTCAATCATTTTATTGATAATATCTTCATAGCTTAGATTATATTCAGTTGCTAAGAAGTGAATCTCAGCTGCTGTTAAAGCTTTTACATGAATTGATGGAAAATTATCTTTAATTTTTTTGAATACATTCATATACCAATCAAGTCCAGTGTTTGGATTGTGCGCTGAAACTATATGAACTTCTTTGATATCATTTTTTAATGAAGTTCCAACTGTTTCTAAAATCTCTTCGTGAGTCATAGTGTATTGGTGAGGGTTCTTTCTACTTGCACTATATGCGCAAAATTGACAAACATCTTTACAGATATTAGTTGGATTAATGTGTCTGTTTATATTAAAATAAGTTTTTTTACCGTGTTTTTCTTCTCTAATCTTATTTGCGTAGTGTGCTAGGGTAAAAAGGTCTAAATCGTATAACGCCACACCATCTTCATAAGTTAATCTTTCTTTGTTTTCTAGTTTTTCTATTAAGCTCATATTATTCCTAAATTATATTAATATTTTTATTTGCAATCTAAATCTTCATTATATTGGTTATTTCTGCCAAAGTGTATAAATCCAATGCACGTTTTATTTAAATCATTGTCAAAAAACATCACTTTGTAAACTTTTGTTTTATATCTTGTCTCTTTGTCTTCAACCTCAAGTTTATTTATAACTTGCAGTTCTGATACTTTTTTATGTCCAAGGGAATTTAAAACTTCTACAAGTTTATCTTCTTTCATTGATTTTAAAAAGATATATGCACCACCAATTAAAATAATCATAATAGCAATTGTAATTATAGTTTTTCTTGGTAGTTTTCTTACTTCAGTGTTATTGTTTTCAGGCATTGTATTTCCACTCTTCTATTGGTTTAAATTGGTCATTTTCTTTATTGTAAACATAGATATTTCCATTTTCAATATCATAATACCAACCATGAATTGAGATTTTATCTTCATTTGATAACTTGTTAATTTCAGGATAAGTCATAAGATTGTCAAGTTGATGTCTAATTGAGTTTCTTTCTGTAACCCTATACATCTCTTCTTCAGTATTAAATCTCTTATTTCTTAGGGTTCTTTCTTTTGCTTGTGCTCCAAGTTTTAGCCAAGTTTTAATATGAATATATGACTCATCATCTGGAATATCATGGTATAAACTTTTACAAGCACCACAGTGTGAATGTCCACAAACAATAATATGTTTAACCTTTAAAACGGAAACTGCAAATTGAATAGCAGCGGCGCTTCCATGGAAATCTTCATCATGTTTATATGGTGGAATAAAATTTCCAACATTTCTTAAAATAAACATATCACCTGGTTTTGTTCCTAGCATCAAATCGGGTGTAACCCTTGAATCAGAACAACCAATAAATAAAACTTCAGGTTTTTGTCCTTCTTTTACAAGTCTTTTTAACTTGAGCAAATCTAGCAGTCTCAATAACTACATCTATCTCGGCTTCGTCAGAATACGCGCCTTCTGTAATCGTTGTCCTGCCTTGAGAATCAACGGTTTTGGTTGAGTAGTCTATAATACCAAAACTTGCCCCGTATTGAGAATCACCAATTGTAAGGGCTGTTCCAAACACTAAAGCCCCGCATTTAACGTCTCCAGAGCCATTAAACACAACATTTATTTCTGCGTTGGCGTATGGTGGAAGCCCAATAACAGACAAATCAGTTTTTCTTTCAATGGCTGTAAAAAAGTAATCGTACCAATTAGTTATCCCTGAATAGCTAATCATAGGGAAATTTGTATTGTAAATTATTCCTTCTATTGGGTCAGTCATAATGACATCAATAGATTCACAATCTACATTGACCGCAGCTAACGCAGTAACCACTTGTCCTTGATTAACAGTTACATCAATACCGTTTGCTTGAACCGTCTGCTCTTGGATTACATTGTTAAACATTTTCCAAGCATTAGTGCTAGATACTACTGTCCACCAAGTTCCATCGTCAGTTGTTGGGTCATTTCCAACATTGCCAGATTGAGCCGATTGGTAAATCGTATGGATATTTGGCGTAGTAACTATTACACGATCACCAGAAGCATAGGTAGTTCCTATCAACCATGCGGCGTAATCGTTCTCAGGGACATCTGTGGAGGTTAAAGTGCTATCCGTAACCGCCTGTGACTTAATTACTTTCATTCTATGCCCTCGTTGGCGGTAGACCGTTCTTATCCCAACGATCTTCGATTCTGGCTGTCTTAGCTACAGATTTAGCCACTACCATCATCAATTCGTTAAGATTTTGACGCAATCCTACCATTTCAGAAGTCATTGCGTCAGTAGAAGCGACTTGTGATGCGGTTTGAACGCGCTCACCTTTATGAAGTTCTGCTATGTAACCGTCAAAAGGAACGCTTTCCAAACCGCCTGCATGAGAGCCGTCAACGTGCTGTTGTAATACTGAGCCTGCATTTTTTAAGATCGATTCAGCTGAACCGTCAGCAATTATGTCGTTAAGGGCAGATTGAGGGACATTATTTCTAATACCGACTGCTTTAATCCATTCAGCAGCATACATATCCATTTGCTCATCGAGAGAAGTGCCTTTTTCTTTGCCTTTCTCAATAAACACGCCAAGTACAGTTCCTCTTCCGCTGCCTTCGACCCCAAGACCGTTAAATGTATGACCTGACAAATCAACATTATATCCAGCTTCTTTTGCTAAAGTGGTCAAAGTAGCGTCCAAATCCCTTAACGGTTGAACTGCTTGATTCGCTTGAGCATCAGTAGCGTTTTGCTTAAATCCTAAAGGAGCAAAGCCAGATGCAAATTGGTCCATTTGAAATATGTTTGCATCACTCATGCCGCCAGTTTTCGCCATTGTTAAACCCGCAGTTGAAGTCGGGCTTCCACCACTGTCTAATAATTTTGCAGCAGCGGCGGCAGCAGCTATAGTCAATGTCACAGGATTTGTAGCAAGAGCTAATGCTTTAGCTCCAGCAGCACTCAAAGCGCTTCCAACTTTCGCAGCACCCGCAGCCAATGTCCCGCCCGCAGCAGCACCACCCGCAGCAGTACCTCCCGCAGCAGCAGCAGCATTAGCAGCCATGCTACTTGTTCCCGCAGCTATAGCTGATTGTGCGGCTTTAGCAGAACCTGCGTTTGCAAGAACACTCATTATCGAACTAGAAAAGCTACTAACTATCCCGCCAAACCCACTAGCAACGCTATTTACTATGCCGCCAAACGCGCCGCTAATTCGAGACATAAATCCATCTAAACCACCGCTACCAAATAATCCTTCCATTATTTTTTGGGCGGCTATTTCAGCGGCTAATCTTTTAAACCCTTCAAGAACGCTAGAAAAGAATGATTTAAAGTTAAGTTTGCCTTCGTCCAAAGTCCTATAAATCAAATCACCAAATGAACGCTGAACATTTTCAATCATATTTTTATACAATTGTTGTCCATCTGTTGCTTCTTTTGCTGCTTTTGTTGAAGCGGCATAGGCTTCTTGAGAATCAAATAATTGACCAGCCAACTTTTCAATCTCTAACCGTTCTTCCAAACTAGCATCAGCGCCAAGTTTAATTTGTTGGTTATATAAAAATTGCTCTCTTTTGGTCATTCCGACCTGAGTCATCTGCCTATTTAATTCACTTGTTAAATCTTTATATTCATTACTTAATTTTTTAGTTGAGTTAGAAACCACATCATTAATATCAATGCTGTCATCAAGAACGCCTTGATAATCGACTGTAGTGCTTGAAAGTTGCTCTAAAATGCGTTCAGCATCTCCTGAAGCGTCAGCATAATTGTCTGTAGCAATAGTTCCCGCATTAACTAACATATTCCTGCGGTCTTCAGCTTCTGCTAAAGCATTTACAATTTCTTGCTCTCTGTTCCTTAGACTGATTACTTGATTTGAACCTGCACTGACAGCAGCATTAAACCCTTTGTTAGAGTTTTCTGCGTTCTTAAGTTGTCTTTGAACTTCAACAAGGCTGCTATTCAAATTTGAGATGTGCTCATCAACAGCGCCAACGCCTTGAGTTGCAGCAAGCGTAAGGCTTTCTGTCATTTTATCAACGCGAGAATTAGCAAGTTTTTGCAGTATTTCATATAAACCAAAAGCAGCTATGGTTATAACGCCTATCGGACCGCCCATTAAAGTTATAGCCCGACCCATAACGCCTGCAGCAGTTGCAGTTCTGGCAAACGCAACGCCAAGTGAAATGATATTTGCCAATAATTTAACGCCAATCAATATTGCTAATTTTTGAGCTATGTTGAATGTTGTCGTTAAGTAATCTGCAAATCTGTCTGAATTAACAAATTGAATTGCTTTTTGAGCGAAATCGGTAAGAGCTTGAACCAATTTTCTCATATTAGGTTCTGCTTGACTGCCCAATGCAATTGCTAAGCCTTCCAAACTAGAATTTAGCGCGAGCAAATCACCATCTAAATTATCGAAATTAGTCGCGGCTTGTTCTGTGGCTATGTTAGTTCCTGTTAGCGCAGTCGTTAGTTTGCTTGTTGCATCTGCGTTTTTTAACAGTGTTGAAGCAGTAACAATCCCTTCAACTCCAAACTTTTTAGTAAGTTCAGTTACAGTTAAATTTTGTGCAGCAAGGTTTTCCAAAGCAGTGCCAAGACCAACAACAGATGGGCGTAATTTCCTATCCGTATCTGCTTCTAGTTTAAGAATGATATTCCTTAAACCTGTGCCCGCTTCACTAGCCTTCAATCCACCTGCAGCAAGCACCTGAATAGCGGCGTTAGTTTCTTCAAACCCTACTCCTGCGGCAGCAGCGGCAGCGCCCGCATTCTTTAACGCCAAAGCAGTATCAGCGATAGATGACGCGCCAAGTTTAGAGCCTGCAGCCAATACGTTTACAAACCTTGCGGCTTCTTCTGCACCTGCACCAAATTGATTAAGCGAAGTGCCAACAGTATTAGCAGCAGACGCCAAATCAACACGAGCTGCTTCTGCCAGTTTTACCGCTTCTTTGGTTACAGAAGCCAATGCTTCGCCCGATTCGAGCAAGTCTGGTTTAGCACTTGCGATCAATTTAAACGCTTCTGCGGCTTGTGATGCAGACAAAGTGGTAGAGCGACCAATCTCTAATGATTGCTGTTTTAAAAACTCTAGGTCTTTCCCTGTAGCTCCAGTAATTGCAGACAATTCGCTAATCGAAGAACTGAAGGCTCTTGTGTCGTTGGCTATTTTAGTTAATACACTTCCTGCCCCGAGAGCAGCAAAAGCAGCACCGAGCACTTTAACTGCGCCAGATGCTATCGTGGTTTTCTTGCCTAATTGATCTAACGCAGCTTCAGACTCTTTTACGCCTTTGGCTTGCGCTTCAATTATTACTTTATACAGATCAACCATAATTACTTCCTAAAATTGCCTTCGCGCAACGCTGCTTTAATTGCATCGTCCACTGGTCTTGGGGCGTCTATGCTTCGGTAAGGAGACGGAGCAGTGCTGTCTTGATACCGTTGAGCGCATGAACTGTAAATCGTTGAAAGTCTTTTTATAGTGTTACTTTCCCACACACTTAATTTGATACCTGTTAAATTGCACCAGCTACTTATATCGTGCCATGTCAATTCGCTCGGTCCAATCTGATTGAGCAAGTCTATGACATAAGAAAAAGGCGCTATGTCGGGCATAATAGGGTCAGGATTTGACTCTATTCGTGCCTTCGTAGCGCCTTTCTGGTTCGTAGTGAGCCAAGCCCAATAGCGAACATAATCTTCAAGTAACTGGTTTAGGCTAAAAAATAATTAGCCCTGTCAGCAGCAGCCTCTAACACTTGCTCCGCAATCCATGATCGCTTTTCGTATAGCATCAAGGCATTCTCTTTGTTGCACTTCAGAGCTTCCTCGTTGTATACGATGTTCGACCAAGAGACGGTGCATTCGGCTAGAATCTCACGGAGTGAGCGTTCTACTTCAGCTTCAGGCACTTTCCCATTGCGGTACTTGTTTGCGTTTTTAGCTTGAATCCGTTTTGCTGTTTGATTCCATTTAGCGGAGTCTTTGCCAAGAACCTTGATAACAAGATTATTGCCCTTTTCGTCCTCTAAAATCTCACCAGTTACAGGGTGAGCCAGCTCAACAGTAATACCGCTATTCGCAGCTTCTTTCAGATCAAATTGCGCTAAATCCATTCTTAGTTACCTTATGCAGTAACTGTCGAACGAGTGCGCTCCAGCTGAATAGTCTTTTGAACTATTGAGTCTGCGCCCCCAGCGACAGTGTCAAATGAAACTACTTTACCAGTGAAATAGTCGATTGTGCCATCTTGGTAAGTTACTTCGAAAGCATAATCTGCATCATCTGTAAGCGCCGCTTGGATAATGACTTGTCCTGCGTCATCGTCATCACGGTTTACAGTGATTGTGTCTGCGCCGTTGTTGTAAGTACCTTTGTACTTATCAGTGCTGCGCTGCGCGATAGGGTTGCTAGTTACGACATTGTAAACTTGACCGCCCGCAGTCCAATCAGTTACCTGACCAACAAGGGCAAAAGTTAGGGCGCCATAACCTGCGGCGTCATAAGTAGCGGGAAGGCTTGCCGATACACCAATCGTGGTTTCGACAAGAGTTTGTACTGTATTAGGCATAAATCACCTCGTTATAAATGAAATATATCGTATCGAAACGACAAGTGTGTACCAAGCATCTTCAACAATCCCTGCTTGGCGGTCTACTGAGCGTATTGTCGCAGATTGTCCAGAATATGCAACGCTACTCCCAATAGGGTAATGCGCCATAATCTGCTCTGCTTTAGTTTTAGCAGCGATGGCTCCACCATCAGCAGGATAACGCAAAATTATTCTGAACAAGCCGCTAGTTTCATTCATATCGGCAAGTGTCAGACTATCTATCGGATTCGGCAAGTGTATAAGTTCCGCGAACGCAGTCCCAGACACAGGCGTGTACGGCATATTTTCATAATCTACTGGAAGCCCAAAAGCGCCATCAACAAACGACTGAACAAATGCTTGGTCGATTTTGAGGCTCATTTTGCAAACTTCCTAATGTTTGTTTCGATTCTGGCTATGTTTTTAGCCACCATTCCGTCTCGTTGCTCCCAAACACCTACGTAAGGCAGGTTATTGGTCAGATAGGTAACTTCATTAACGCCGCCTATCTTAGATTCCATATCTCGAACAGTTTGTGCGCCGTTTTTATCTAGCCTATCTATGTCGCTTTGGGCAGGGCTTCCGACTGTGGTTTGCCAGTTTCCTTTCATGCGACCAGTATCAACGCGAGTATTCTCAATAACGCCTGTGAATAGCTCAATCCAAACAGACCTAACGAACTCATCGAGCGTAGCATTGGCGCGTTTGGCTATTTGGTCAGCGTTTTTGATAATCATCGTCTAGCCTGTACGAAATAAACCAACGGTATTCCCGCAGGGCGT